>JAOZQN010000012.1:0-22079 GCA_029932195.1 Bacteroidales bacterium
TTAATTTTTTAACTTTTTGATATTTAAGATGTTATAAACTCCGAAACTTCAGACATATAATTTGTGCAAATTATGAAAAAAAACTAAGTTATCAAAAAAAAAAAAAACTGTTTAAAAACAACTTTTTTTATTTGATGTTCTTAATTGAATAGTTATCAGATAATAAATAATAAAAAAACTATATTTAAAACTGAATATTACTTCTCTTTTTATCAAAAAAAGAAAGACAATAAATTTATTTTATTATCTTTGTTGTTATTCATAATTTTGAGTCCATTCAAAAAAAAAAATGCCAAACTCTGTGTTTGACGCAAATTTTAAAATTATCATTTACAATAAATAAAATACAGTTTTAAAATTTGTATCTATCTTAAATTTAACAAAAATAGATTTACTTGAGCCGACTCAACTTTAAAACTTGATTAACAGATGAAAAAAATCCCCCTACTATTAGTTATTTTATCAATTTCGTTCCAATATGTTTTTAGCCAAGAAGTAAAACAGAAAATAGACGAAATCGACACAGAAATTAGTGAATATTATTCAAAAATTAGCAAATTGCAAGAAGAGAAGAAGGAATTACAGTTACAATATATCCGAGAACGTTTGAAGAAAAATGCGTTGCCAAAAATGGAAGAAGGTGAGGAGTTAATTGAACATCAAGCAATGATGCTTGTGTATTCCGAAGAGCATGAGCAGGCAAAATGGGTTGCACATATTATTTCTACCGAAATTATTAACGGTTCGGTAACCAGAACCAACGATTTTAGAACTGACTCAAAAGTTAAAACCGGCTCGGCTGAGCAAGAAGATTATTTTTTTAGATATGAACAACAAGGCGAAGTAGCCTACGATGGTTTGGGATACGATAGAGGGCATCTTGCTCCGTCGGCAGATTTTCGTTGGTCGCAGACTGCACTTTCTGAGTCGTATTTTTACTCAAATATGAGTCCACAACTGGGTGTTTTTAATCGTGAAGGTTGGGCACATCTGGAGGGAGCAATGCGTGCTTATGTTGTGAAAAATAATACGGACTTGTATATTATTACTGCTCCTGTTCTTACAGACAATTTGGAGGTTATAGAACGTGGTGTAAATCAGGTTAGTATTCCTGAATATTTTTACAAAATAGCTTATGATATGGAAAATCAGGTAGCAATTGCGTTTCTTATTCCCCACAAAGAGTTTGAGCATAAAATAGACTACTATGCTGTTAGTATAGATAGTATTGAGGCTATTACTGGCATAGATTTTTTCTGCGATTTACCAGATGAAATAGAAAATAAAATAGAGAAACAAAACAATGTTTTACCTTTTATAACAACGGGCAAAAACATTGATATTACACCAATTACAGATTTAAAAAAAGGGCAAATTAATACAACGCAGGTAAAAGAACATATTGGTTCTAACAAAAAAGTTACTGTTTGTGGAACTATTATAGCTACAAAAAAACACAAAAAAGGGCATGTTTTTATAGACATGGATAAATCTTTCCCAAATCAGCCACTTGCTGTAACTATTTGGGGTTCAAATGTAACTAATTTTTCGTATGAGCCAGAAGTAGGATTATTAAATAAAAAAGTTTGTTTAACAGGTAAAATTAGTGAGTATAAAGGAACACCAACAATGTATCTAAATCATGGGAAAGATGTAGAATTTATTGAAGATTAGTTTTTTGTGGCTATGGTTTAGTGTTTCTGTGATGTTAAAATAGACTATACAAAAAGAATTAGTGAGAAATTGGAATTTTCAAAGGAGATGAGTATCTCTGCAATCTCGCACGGCTCACAATGATTCGGATTAAGGCTCATAAAAAATGAAGAACAATAAACAAAATATTTTCAGAATTATGATATTATTGCTCGTGATTTCAATATTTACGAATTGTTCGAGAAATCCCCAGAAACTAATTGATAACTCAATTTTATATGCAGAAAGAGAAGGTGTTGCAAACTGTATGAATTGTTTGTTTTTTAAGAAAAATGGAATTGTTGTTCAAAAGTTTTTTTGTTTTACAATCAGGACAAAAAAAGGAAGATATACAATGAATGGTGATACATTAAAAATTGTTGGATTAAATGAAGATAAAAGTAAAGTCTATTTAGCAATTATAGAAAGGCACTATGATAGAATTGGACAAGTTTACAAAGATTTAGTCTATTACATTAATTCAGATACTCTATATGGTAGTTCATATGATGCTTATGATGAGGAAACTAAATGTCCTGACAAACAAGATGTTTTTAGTAAAATAGACTTAAATTTCATCAATATTAGATTTTCTAAAAAAGATTTATTCAATTATGAAAATTCAATTAATTCAAAACAAAGAAATGACGATTTTTCATTAGGAGATTGTTATTACTCAAATTCAGATAAAAAGGAATTGGATAATCCAATTGTTTTTGAACGTAATTATATGAATGGACTTCCGTTAAAAACGTCTTATTTTTATAAGAAAGATACACTGATAATACAGTATCACGAATGGGCTGATTATAATTGTAAATGTTTAAACTTTGACAAAAAATATTTTTTAGATTTTTATAAATTATTGATAAACGAAATATCAAAAGAAAAAGGTGAATCAAATTCAACAATTGGTATGTTTTCAGATAATAATGAAACAAAATTTGAAAGAATTTGGGATACTGATGAAGAACATCTTGAATTACATTTGTATTTTTTTGGTTCAAGTAAAATAAGATTGATTAAATATTGGAAATAAAATTAATATTGGATAAAATCTTAATATTTGCTTGCCTTTCAGCGGGTTTTAAATACAAAAAATAGGCAAAAAAGAAACTTTTTAAATTCATAATTATTAGAGCAGTTTAGTATAAATAAAATAAAAATTCTGTAATTGTAAAAAAAGGAGAACACTTTATGATTATTGATAAATCATACGAAATAAACATCATCATAAATAATTGGATAAAATAACAAAAATATCAGATATGAGTTCTGACAAAAATAAAAAATTACAAATACGAAACAGCACAGCAGAATTTCTTGTTTTTACGAAACAAGCAGGAGAAGACAGTATAGAAGTTAGAGTTGAAGATGAAACTGTTTGGCTAACTCAAAAACTTATATCAAGTTTGTTTGACGTAAATGTGAGAACAATCAGTGAACATTTACAAAACATATTTAGAAGCAATGAATTAGATAATAATTCAGTTATCCGGAAATTCCGGACAACTGCATCGGACGGAAAAAACTATAACACTCAATTTTATAATTTAGATGCTATAATTTCAGTTGGATACAGAGTAAATTCAGTAAGAGCAACACAGTTTAGACAGTGGGCAACAAGAATTTTAAGAGATTATTCTATTCGTGGTTGGGTATTGGACAACGAGAGATTAAAAAATGGAGCATATTTAAGTGAAGCATATTTCGATGAATTACTTGCCGAAATAAGGGAAATCCGTGCAAGCGAGCGTAAATTTTATCAGAAAATAACAGATATTTACGTATCTGCACTTGATTATAATCTGGATAGTCCAACAACACAGACCTTTTTTGCAACAGTTCAAAACAAATTACATTTCGCAATTCACGGAAACACAGCAGCAGAAATGGTTATGAAAAGAGCGGATAACGAGAAGGAAAATATGGGACTGACAACATGGAAAAATGCACCAAGCGGTAAAATAATCAAAACGGACGTTTCAATTGCTAAAAACTATCTGAATAAACCAGAAATCAAATCATTAGACAGATTTGTAACAATGTATTTGGATTATGCAGAAACACAAGCAGAACGCAATATTCCAATGACAATGGAAGATTGGGCATCCAAACTAAATGCTTTTCTTCAATTCAACGAAAAAGAATTATTGACAAATGCAGGAAAAGTAAGTCATGCAATAGCCAAAGCATTTTCTGAAAGTGAATTTGAAAAATATAGAGTAAATCAAGATAGATTGTTCCAGTCTGATTTTGATAAATTAATGAATAAACTCGATGATAAACAGATTGATAAATAGAAATATTAACACCACACCAAACAAGTCGCCGTTTCCGATGTAAAACACATCACATTATTGTAGAGTATATGGGGTGCTAAATTTACACAAAACCAAAATTATTTTAGTGATATAAATAGCTTTTTTTGTTTTCAGTTCTTTGTCTTTACAGGCATAGAACTGAAAATTTGAATTTAAAAAACTATTCTCTTGTAATGTTTGCTCCAATTGCGTTTAGTCTTTGCTCAATATTCTGATAACCTCTATCTATTTGTTCAATATTGTGGATTGTGCTTGTGCCTTCGGCTGATAATGCGGCAATTAACAAAGCAACTCCTGCACGAATATCTGGCGAAGTCATATTTGTTCCTCTCAATTTGAATTGTCTGTTAAGTCCCACAACGGTAGCACGATGTGGGTCGCAAAGAATAATATTTGCTCCCATATCTATCAATTTATCCACAAAAAATAGTCTGCTTTCAAACATTTTCTGATGTATTAAAACGCTTCCATTTGCCTGAGTAGCAGTTACAAGTAGAACGCTGAGTAGGTCGGGAGTAAGCCCTGGCCAAGGAGCATCGGCGAGTGTCATTATTGAACCATCAATAAAAGTTTCTATTTCGTAGTTCTCTTGTTTTGGGATAATAATATCGTCGTTTTCAAAATTTAATTTGATACCAAGTTTCTGAAAGGTCTTTGGAATAACTCCAAGTTCTTTTAAAGCAACGTTTTTTATTCTAATTTCTGATTGAGTTAATGCTGCAAGTCCAATAAAACTACCAATTTCTATCATATCTGGTAAAACTCTGTGTTCGCAACCAGAAAGATTTTTAACTCCTTCAATATTAAGTAAATTAGAGCCAATACCAGATATTTTTGCACCCATTCTATTTAGCATTTTAGAAAGTTGCTGAATATATGGTTCACATGCGGCATTGTAAATTGTCGTTTTTCCTTCTGCCATCACAGAAGCCATTAGTATATTGGCCGTTCCAGTAACAGATGCTTCGTCCAAAAGCATATAAGTGCCTTTGAGTTGCTTTGCATCTACTTCATAAAATAAATTATTTGAATTATATTTAAAAGTAGCTCCAAGTTTCTGAAATCCAAGTAAATGGGTGTCAAGTCGTCTTCGTCCGATTTTGTCGCCTCCAGGCTTTGGCAAAAATGCTTTCCCAAAACGAGCGAGTAATGGTCCTAAGATCATTACCGAGCCTCGTAGTTTTGCTCCTTCGTGCTTAAATTCTAATGAACTAAAATATTCTAAATCAACATTTTTTGCTTCAAAAGTATAATGCCCTTCTTTTATACGTTCTATTTTTACACCAAGATTTTTGAGCAGTTTCATCAATCTTTTGATGTCCAGTATTTCAGGAATATTTGTAACTGTTACTTTTTCTGGTGTTAGAAGTGTAGCACAAATTATTTGTAGTGCCTCATTTTTAGCGCCTTGTGGGATAAGTTCGCCTTTTAATTTTCTTCTACCTTCTATTTTAAATAAAGCCATAGTTTTTTTTATTTATAATTCGTAAATTGTTAAAGGAAATGGTAAGCTTTCGTGAAATGTAGATATTGACATGATATTATAAGATATAATAAGTGCTATTAAAGTTGTAATAATTACGAAAGCTAAAAAATTACTTAAGAAAGCTCCAAATTGGATGTTTTTATGAGGTCTTATCCAAATTTTAAAAACAGAAATAAATCGATAAACATCTCTCATTATTGTTTTTTCGGAAAAGGGATTCCAATATTTAAAAGGTAAAAATAGTCCATAATCTGTATCATTAATAAAATCAAATAAAAACAAATTCATTCTTGTTCTTAATAGCACTAATAAAATTAACAACAAGCCCCAACCAATGTAATTTTTTTCATAATAATAAGCAAATGAAGTTGGTATAATTTCTATTAATTTTCCATTTACACTTGTTAATTTTCCAACTAAATGCCCTTTGTAATACCTTTGAATCTCAATTGTATCACCAAATTTATTATAGAAGCACCATTCTTTATCTGGTTTGTTCCAATAGTAATATCCTATAGCTTTAACTCTTTTTACGCTGTCATTGTAGTAATAAATCCAGCCTCCTTGAAGTAATGTATCTTCTCCTCTTAAATAAATATCTCCTGTTGATTTTAAATTTTCATTATCAAAATAAATTTTAAAGTTATATAGTTTTATTAAGTTTGAGTCTTGTTCAATTTGTCCATAAACATTATTAAATAATAAGCTCAAAATAATAATATATAAATATTTAGTTACTTTTTTCATTTAGAATTTGTGGCAAATAGTTGTTTTACTACAATATGTAAAGAATAAATGATACGGTTTATTTTTTATTGACAAAGATAATAAAAAAGCAAATAATTTTTAATAAATTAGAAATTATTTGCTTTTATGAATTGCGTTTGTAATTTGTTTTAAAAAAGACTTTTTTCTGTCATATCTTTTGGTTGCTCCAAATTCATTAATTTACAGAAAGTTGGTGCTATATTTGCGAGAGTTCCATTTTTGAGTTGAATGTTTTTTGCATCAAATTTAGAATTTGGTATTAAAATGCAAGGCACTGGATTTAAGGAATGTGCAGTATTTGGTGAGCCATCAGCATTCATAACAAAATCGGCGTTGCCATGGTCGGCAATTATTACAACCGAGTAATCATTTTTTTGAGCCGTCTCTACAACTTCTTTCACGCAGTTATCTACATGATTAGCAGCTTGTAAAATGGCTTCATAAATACCTGTATGTCCTACCATATCGCCGTTTGCAAAATTTAGGCAAACAAAATCGTGTTCATTTTTATTTAACTCTGCAACAACTAAATCTTTAACTTTATATGCACTCATTTCTGGTTGCAGATCGTAGGTTGCTACTTTTGGTGAATTTATCAAAATTCGTTTTTCTCCTTCAAATTCGTTTTCTCTACCTCCTGAAAAGAAGAAAGTTACGTGAGAATATTTTTCTGTTTCGGCAATTCGTAGTTGTTTTAGACCGTTTTTTGAGACAATTTCACCAAAAGTATTATCTACATTTGGTTTTTCGTAAATAATATTCAGATTTTTGAAATTATCGTCATATTTTGTCATTGTGCAGTAGTGGAGTGGGAGAGTGGCAAGCCCATTTTCTGGCATATCTTGTTGAGTTAGAGCAACTGTAATCTGCCTAAGCCTATCTGTTCGGTAGTTGAAACAAATTACAACATCGTCTTTTTCAATATTTCCAACAGGATTGTTTTTTTCATCAACCTTAATTATTGGTTTAATAAATTCGTCTGTAATTCCTTCATTATAAGATTGTTCTATTGAAGAGATAACATTTTTGCTTTTAGTTCCGATACTATTTACGAGGGCATCGTAACCAATTTTTACTCTGTCCCAACGTTTGTCTCGGTCCATTGTGTAGTATCTACCTGTAACAGTGGCTATTTCGCCGTTTGAGTTTTCTAAATGCGATTGTAGCTCTTTGATGAAGCCAAGTCCACTTTTGGGGTCGGTGTCTCTTCCGTCTGTAAGTGCGTGGATATAAACTTTTTCAAGATTATAATCTTTTGTAATATCGCAAAGTTTGTAGAGATGCGTATTCATAGAATGCACGCCTCCGTCGGAAACAAGTCCAAGAAAATGCACCGATTTATTATTTTCTTTGGCATAATTAAAAGCCTGTTTAAGAACTTTATTGTCTGTTATTTCGTTCGATTTGACTTCTTTATTTATTTTTACAAGGTCTTGATAAATAACTCTGCCTGCACCAATATTCATGTGTCCTACTTCTGAATTTCCCATAACTCCGTCGGGGAGACCCACGTTTTCGCCGTGTGTAAGTAATTGAGAATTAGGATAATTGTTTTTTAGACTATCAATAAAAGGAGTTTTTGCTTGCGAAATGGCATCAGATTTTGATTTATCGCCAATTCCATATCCGTCGAGGATAATTAGTATTGCTTTGTTTGTCATTTGTTTTGTCTTTTTGTATTTGGTGTTACACGTTTCCAAGTGGTGAAAAACCACGTTGGAAAGTGTTTTGTAGCACACTTTCCAACGTGCCTTTTCGGCACTTGGAAACGTGTTTGTCTCGAATTATAAATTCCTATTCTCCACTAATTTTTGTTAAAATAGAATATGATGTTAGTTTTCCTTTTTTGTTGTATGCCTCGCTTCTTACAATTCCTGTGCCTTTGGAATACCAGTCAGCACCGCTTGTTTTTACGCTCATAAATCCCATTTCCTTTTCGGCATCGTAGCTAATTTTTACGCATTCAAAAGTTCCTGCTGGCGTTGTTATTTTTTCTATGGCATCTACTTTTCTATTTTTAATGTTTACAGTAAGTGTCATAATTAATGAGCCATTGCTTGTTACTTTGGCAATAATAGAACCATCACCAAGAGCTTGTCCTGCCACAGGATTTTTTGGAAATTCTACGTTGTCTGCATCAATTTCTATATCCATGCCTTCGTAGGCTGCAAATTGTTCTTTGTTCAACTGCCCGCTTAAATCAAAATATACTTTTCCGTCTTCACAAATAATAGAAAAATCGGTAACAATAGTTGTATCTGTTTCGGAACTTGTGCTTTCTACTGTAAAATCAACCTGCTCTTTGTTACCATCTTGTGTTCTTTTGGTAAGAGTTTGCACTTCTGTTCCAGTTAGTTTGTCTTTTTTGTCGTAGCTTTTTGTTTCGTAAGACACTCCTTTCTTCTGTGGAAAATATTCAAAACAATTTTCTTGTGCATTCACAGAACTAATTGAAAATAAAATAGCTACGATAAATAATAATAATGTGTGTTTCATTGGATTTTTAGTTAAATTGTTGTTTTTTTTAAAAGTAGATTATTGTAAGTTTAATTAATTTATTTGAAATCCTTTATTTTTTAAATCAAAATAAGTTTCGCAAAATTAGAAAAATATAATGTTATTCAAAAAAACTTAAGTTAAAAAATATCAAGTTTTTAAATTTGATATTTTTTATTATATTTGCCAATTCAAAAATAGTTGCAGAAAATAATACATTATAAAAAACTATTGTAAAGTGAAAAAATCAAAATTATGAACAAAAATATATTAGATAAAATAAATAAAGCTAAAACTTCTAATATCTTAGAATTATCTAAAATAAAAATAACAGACGAAATTTGGAATGAAATTTTTGAACTCACGAATTTAAAATCATTAGAACTAAAAGAATGTAATTTATCTGCTTTACCTGATAATATTTCATCTTTAAAAAAATTAGAAAATATAATTTTATGGAAGAATAATTTTGTTGAATTTCCAAAACAACTTTTGAGTTTAAATAATTTGACAAGAATTTATTATATAGAAGATAATATCTTTGATATTCCATTTGAAGTTTCTAATTTAAGACATCTTAAACATTTTGATTTTAATTCAAATGAACGGGTATCTAATTTTGTTTATACTTTAGAAAAAAATATTGCACATCTATATAATAGTTTTATTCAATTTTTTGAAAAAAAAGGTAAACATGTTTTTTTTTATTTTGATGAAATTAATTTTAATGAAATAGATTTTAATATAATTTATAGAAAAAATTTTATTTATTTGAAAAGTATAGATAATTTTATTTTTATAAAAATAGAAGATGATACAGAGGGAAACACAGGTAATCTTGCTGATTATATACACATTAGTATTTATATTTTTGGAAAAAAAGAAAATAGGAAAGAAATATTATTAAAAATAAGAAATCATATTCATAAAAAAATTCAACGCAAAATAAATGATTTATATAAAAATTACAAAAAAGAAGCTTTTCCAATTATAAGTCGTATGTTTTATTATTCGCCAATACATAATTATTTAGAGTATGAAAAATTATTAGAATTAAAGAAAAAAGGCGAAAATATTTATAAAGAAGGTATAAAAAATATTCCTGTAGGTGATTTAATAGACTACATTGGCATAGAAGACGAGCCATTTAAGGAATGGAAAGGGACAAATTATTTGACAAAAGTAAAAATTCAAAATTTTAAAATATTTAAAAATACAGAAGTAAAATTTTCTAAAAATATAAATATTATACTTGGTAACAACGGATTAGGTAAAACTTCTATTTTGCAAGCCACCGTTATTGCCTTATTACCAAATGTTTATATAGAAGAATATATACGAAAATTTTCAACTTATATAAATCAAAGTGCAAAAAAAGCGGAAATAAAAATTAACTGGGGCGAGAATGAAAATAGAAAAATGTGGATTTTTCAGCGTGGAATGCCGAGAGAAGAAAAAGCAGTAGATATGCCACACAAATTATTGCTTGCGTATGGCGTAAATATTAACACAAATTTAGACCAACGACACGATATTGTTGTAAATAAATTAATTACAGGAAAGTCCGAACCCATTTTTACAGATTCAATATTTGAAAATAATTATGCTAAAATGCACGACCCACTAATTATTTTAAAACAATTAGATAATGAAATAAAATTTGAAAATAAAAAAATGGATTTCGCTTCAGAACAAATTAAAAATCTTAATAATTTGATTTTAAGGACAGTGAATGATTTTTTAAATCTAATAGAAAAAACAGAACAAATACAACTTTACTATAATAGAAAAAAACAAACATACTTTTTTAAAGATTTCAACAACAGCGATTTAAGAACCGAACAACTTAGCGAAGGTTACAAAGACCACATTTTATTAATTACCGATATAATTACCAGAATATTATCTGCCCGAAACCTTTTTTTTACAAAAGAAAAAATAAACAAAGAAATTTTTGCACAAGCAAAAGGAGTTATCATTATAGACGAATTTGATAGGCATTTGCACCCAAGTTGGCAGCGAAGTTTATTATCTAAATTAAAAAACGTTTTCAAAAATATTCAATTTATTTTAACCACACACAATATTGTATCTTTGCAATCGGCAGAAGGAGAGCATGTAGTTGTATTACAAGTAAATAAAGGCGAAATTGAAGCTATTTCTCATAAAATACCCGTTGGCTTAAGCATAGAAGCTCTTTATAGTCGTTTTTTTAATGAGAATTTTTTCAGTGAAAATATAACAAAAAAAATAAATAAATTAAAAGAATGGCGAAATAAAATGCTTAACAAAAATGATTTTAGCGATTTAGAAAACGAAGATTTTATAAAAAATCACGAGGATTTGAGTAAAATAAGTTCGCAAACATCAATGATTGTAAACATTGAATTAAATCAATTATATCAACAAAGAGAAAATGCAAAAACAAAATAGACCAGCTTGTTCCAAAATACAAAATATGTCTGATACTGAAAATTATGATAGCATTTTCAAACCAATAGTAAGAAAGTGCCTACTAATAATGACAGAAAATCACTGTTCTTATTGTGATGAACATTTTTGGGAAACAAAAAAATTGGAAGTAGAACATTTTAAACCAAAAGCAAAATTTCCCGAATTAGAAAAAAAATATTCAAATCTTTATTTATCATGTAATTCGTGCAACAAACACAAAAAACAGATTTATCCAAAAATAGAACCAATTCGTCCTGATGACAGAAATTATGAATTTAGCAAATTTTTCTATTTTGAACCAGACACAGGAAATATAAAAGTTCTTGGAAATAATGAAAAAGCAGAACAAGCATTAAATTATCTTAATCTTAACAGATCTAGTTTAAAACAAGCTCGTTTTGATTTTTGTAAAATTTGGGCAGAAAAAGATAAAAGACCCGATTTATTATCATTCAGATTTATAATATAAAAAATAACTAATCTAAAAATACAACAAAAATGAACATTCTCGTATGCGTAAGTCATGTTCCTGATACTACAACAAAAGTTAAATTTGTTGATGGGAAAGAGCTTGATAAGACTGGTATCCAGTGGATTATAAATCCTTGGGACGAACTTGCACTCACTCGTGCATTGGAGTTAAAAGAAGGCTCAGGTGGCAAAATTAAAAAAGTAACTGTAGTAAATGTAGGTCAAAAAATTACCGAACCAATTATCCGCAAGGCACTTGCAATTGGTGCAGACGATGCTATAAGAATAGATACAGAACCAAAAGACGCATTTTCGGTAGCTTCAGAAATACAAAAAATTGTAGAAGAAGGTGATTATCAACTTGTTTTCACAGGGATAGAATCCAGCGATTACAACAGCAACTCTGTTGGCGGAATACTTGCAGACTTGATTGGAATGAACTCTGTATCAGCAGTATCTGGTGTTAATTTTGAAGACGATACCTTTAAAATAAAAAGAGATATTGATGGAGGTTACGAGACAATAACAGTCTCATTACCAGTAGTTTTATCTGTTCAGAAAGGAATTACAATAAATCCAAGAATACCAGCTATGCGTGGTATTATGATGGCAAAACGTAAACCTCTAAAAGTTGTAGAGTCAGCTAATATAGAACAGCTTATCGAATACGTAGGTTACGAAATGCCACAAGCAAAAGCTGCCTGCAAATTCGTAGAATCTGCTGATGAACTTATTGATTTACTTCATAATGAGGTAAAAGTTATCTAAAAAAACATTGTTATATTGTTAAATTGTTTTATTGTTTATGGAAAAGAAATTTCTAACTTTAAACGATATTTTTGCTTATAAAAGAGCATTAAAACTCTCTAATTATCTTTGGGAAATTGTAATAATATGGAATATTTTTCAGAAAAATACCGTAGGACAACAATTTGTTAGAGCTATAGATTCTATTTCTGCAAATATTGCAGAAGGTTTTGGAAGGTGGAGTAAAAAAGATAAAATAAGATTTTATCGCTATGCTTCAGGTTCTGTAAAAGAGTGTTTAGATTGGAATGAGAAATCTAAAGCACGAAAATTAATAACACAAGAACAATATAATTTTATTTTAGAAGAATTACTTGAAATTACAATATTAATAAATGAATTGATAAAATATACAAATTACAAATTGAAAATTTAGATTTTAAGGAATTGTTAAGTTAAATTTTAACAATTCAACAATTTTAACAATTCAACAATTAAAAAAACAATGATACTTATATATACAGAAAATTGGGACGGTAAGTTTAAGAAATTGACTTACGAACTAGTATCCTACGGCAGTGAACTTGCCAAACAATTAAATACCAATGTGGTAGCATTATCCATTGGAAATGTAGAAGATAACGAATTGCAAAAACTTGGCGATTATGGAGCATCAAAAATAGTTTCTATTAACGAAGCAGCTTTAGAAACTTTTGATACACAAGTTTATGCAACAGTAATTACACAAATAGCTGAAAACGAGGGAGCTAAAACAGTTGTTCTTGCACATAATAACGTAGGTAAAGCAATTTCGCCACGTTTGTCGGCAAAATTGAAAGCTGGATTAGTTTCGGGAGTAGAAAATTTGCCAACATCAGTTGAACCGTTTACTGTAAAGAAAAAAGTTTTTACAGGCAAGGCTTTCGCAAATATTGTTATCAAGTCTGATATAAAAATATTGACTCTTTTCCAAAATTCTTTTGGACTTGTTGAGAATAAAAAAGATGCAGAAATAGAAAAATTCTCTGTTAGCGTATCTGATTCTGGAACTACTGTTTTGGAAACGAAAAAAGCAACAGGCAAATTATTATTATCTGATGCAGAGATAGTTATTTCGGCAGGTAGAGGAATGAAATCTGGCGACAATTGGCAACCAATTGAAGAACTTGCAGAATTACTTGGAGGTGGAACAGCTTGTTCTCGTCCAGTTTCCGACGAAGGTTGGCGACCACACGACGAACATGTTGGACAAACAGGAAAAATTATTGCTCCTAATTTATATTTTGCTTTCGGAATTTCTGGTGCAATACAACATCTTGGAGGCGTGAGTTCGTCCAAGTTTATTGTGGCGATAAACACAGACAAAGATGCTCCTATTTTTGAAGCGGCAAACTACGGTATAATTGGCGATGCACGCACTATTTTACCTGAGATGATTGAAGCGGTAAAGAGAATTAAATAGCTTTTTTAGAATTGTTGAATTGTTAGTCGCATCGCGAAACAATTCAACAATTTAATAACTTTTTCTATCTCCCCACTACAATATAGCTCATTCGTTCTAAATGCTTTTCTTCTAGGATATTAGCATTGTCTCTTTTAAGCATTTTATTTGCCCAAGTTAATAACATTGTTCGTCTTTCTATGTCGGTCATTTTTGGTGAAAACGGGAGTTTTATTTTTATAGTATTCATGGCTTGTTTGCTTTACAATTTGTAGTGTATTTATTTTAAATAGTAAAAGCAAAAGTCATGCCAAGTGTGTTGTTCTTGTATCGTTAAAATATTAATTTGAAGTAATTTATAAAAAAACTCATGTCAGAATACATAAATAATAGTAAAATACGTGTTGAAATTTTGTATGAAATTTCGCAAGGGGTTATAAATAAGCAAAATGCGGCAAATTTAATTCGTCAAAATAAGGAGACAATAGATAGTCTTACCCCAAACGATGTTTTATCCGTTGTACATCAATTGTATAACGATAAAATTCCTATGGCTGATTTGAAAATTGGAATAAATAAAATATTAAATGTTTTTCATTCAAGCTTAAAAAAATATAAGATAACAAATTTGCCCGAAAATCATTTTTTGCAACTTTTGATTGATGAAAATACAGAAATGCACAGTCTGTTAGAAAAAATCAGAGTGTTTGTAAAATTGATAAATAAACCCGAAAAAGACACAAATATTTCCGATTTACATAAAAAAGTGAGAGAAATGTTGCTAAAAATGCAAAATTTTAGTCTTCATTATCAAAAAAAGGAAGATATTTTGTTTCCTTATATAGAAAAAATATTTCCGAATTATCGTTGTGTGTCAATAATGTGGGCATTCCACGATGATATTAGAAAAAAGCTAAAAGAAATAGAAATAACTTATTCTAACATTCAGTCAAAGAATGATTTAATACCACTTTTTGACTTGTCGCAAGAGCAGCTAAAAACGTGGAACAGACAAATTGCAGATTTATTTTTTATGATGATAAATATAAAATTTAGAGAAGAAAATATACTTTTTCCTACTGCTTATGAAACTATTTCTGAAAAAGACTGGTTTGAAATGTTAAAACAAAGCGAAAAAATAGGTTTTTTTGGAGAAGGTATAATAGAGTCAAGAAACGCATTAAAGTCAAAGGGTGATTTAAAATCACCCTTTGACTACAACTCAACTCATACCGAAGAGTTATTTGTAAATTTTGGCACAGGTTCTTTGAGTGTCCAACAAGCAAATTTAATGTTTGAAAACCTGCCTGTGGATATCACTTATATTGATGAAAATGACAAGGTATTATTTTTTACACAACCCAAAGACCGAGTTTTTTCTCGCTCTGTGGCGGTAATTGGTAGGACGGTGCAAAATTGTCATCCACCAGACAGCGTGCATATTGTGGAAGAATTGTTAGATAATTTTAAATCAGGCAAAAAAGACGTTGAAAATTTTTGGATACAGATGGGAAAAAGATTTGTGCTTATCCAATATTTTGCTCTACGAGACGAACAAGGAAATTATAAAGGAACAATGGAAGTTACTCAGGATATATCTAATATTAAGGAACTTAAAGGTGAAAAAAGACTTTTGTAATAATGAATAAGGGTGTTATGAAGTTGAGTCCAATCCGAAAAATATCTTTTTGCTAATACTAAACCGTTATCAAAATGACGATTTAGAAAATGAATTATTTTTGTTTTTAGGGCACTCCTAAAAAAACAAAACTCTACGTTATACAAAATTATTAAAATACTCATTTACAGGAGTAAACTCAAACTTTAATAATTTTGAAAGCCTTGATTTTTGAGTTTTTAGGAGTGCCCTTTAGAACAAAAGTAAAGCTAAAAGAAACTTTTTATATTCGTTATCTTGATAGCGGTTTAGTATAAACAGGCGTTGGATACAAATATTTAAAGTAGTCATTTACATCAAGTAAACTCAGTTTATAAAATCAGTATCTGCCTTGATTTTGACGAAAATACACTTCTCAGAGTGGACTCAACCGTTAAATAATAAAAAAACAAATATATTTAAGAAAAAATTACTAATTTCACCCCGTATTTTTATCTGTAAAAATACTTCTCGGAGTGGACTCAAGTTTTAGTAAATCAAATGTGTAAATATTTGATCTTTCATAGATTATTTTTTCGCAAACCCTCAACTTTTTGAGGCGAGCTTACATCTTTTCTGAAAACTTAACTACCTCTATTTCTTCTCCATCAAATACGGCATAAGTGTTATTATTTAGCCAATCTCCAAGTCCTATATAAGTTGCCGTTTTGTTTAGTTGTTTTTTTATTGGAATATGGCGATGTCCGAATACGAAAAAATTGTAATTTTCAGATTTTAATAATTCTCGAGAATAAATAATTAGCCATTCTTTTTCTTCCCTAAACTGGGGTTTCTTATAGTATCCGTTTCTTGTTTCAGAAAAATATTTTGCTAGTTTTACCGAAATATTCGGGTGGATTAGTGTTGCAAAACACCATTGAAGGAATTTGTTTGTGAATGCTTTTTTTAGTATTTTATAAAATTTATCATCAGGACCGAGACCATCTCCGTGTGCTAGATAAAATTTCTTG
Source organism: Bacteroidales bacterium (assembly GCA_029932195.1). Lineage (GTDB taxonomy): Bacteria > Bacteroidota > Bacteroidia > Bacteroidales > JAOZQN01 > JAOZQN01. The sequence continues at coordinate 16,508 of JAOZQN010000012.1, forward strand.
TTGTAGAAAGTTCTTATTATTGGCTGGCGATGAACTTCTATACCGAGTTCTTTTTGAAAATAATTGTAAACCCATATATCGTGATTTCCTGTAATATAGTGTATTTTTATTCCGTAATCTGATATTTCGGCAAGTTTTCCCAAAAAACGAGTAAATCCTTTTGGGATAACTTGTTTCCATTCATGCCAAAAATCAAAAATATCTCCCATCAAAAATATCTCTTCTGCTTCATTCTTTATCTCATCTAACCATTTGACAAGCAGTCGCTCTCGTCTCAAGCTTATCTCATGGTTTGGAATTCCAAGATGAAAATCTGAAGCAAAATATATTTTTTTCATGAAATTTTGGTTGGTTTTTGTTTTGAGTTACTTGTTGTTGGTTCATGTATTGTAACAAATTAATAATAATCAACAACTAATAATTAACAACAAGAAACTAATAACCAATAGCGAGCTTATTCGTCATCTTCTTCTTCTTCTACTTCGTGGTTATTGATGTAGCCAAGTGTGTCGTTAAGTGCATTGATAAAGCCTTCAAAATCTTCTTGATACAAGAAAATACGATGTTTCTCTATTTGAAATTTACCATTTTCTTTATTAAATACTTTTTTACGCTCTGATATTGTTAAAAAATAGTCGTTACCACGAGTTAATTTTACATCAAAAAAATATGTCCTTTTTCCTGCTTTTACTGAAGTAGAAAAAAGTTCGTTTTTTTTACTATCACGTCGTCTGTCTGCCATCTTCTTTGGGTTAAATTGTTAAAAGTTTTATAATTAAAAGTTTTAGTAGTATTAAACTTTTAATATTGAATTGATTTTATTTGATGATATGTAAAATGCTAATTATTAACAATATATTTAATATAATACACAACAAATATTTGAAAATTCAACACTAAAAGTTCACCACTCTCATTGTTTTTTTTAATCCGCAAATATATGTATAATTTTTTTTTTATAAAAATAAATACACAACTAAATATTGAGTCCCCTCCGAAAAGTATTTTTACAGATAAAAATAGGGGACAAAATTAGGAATTTTTTTTAATATATTTGTTTATTCTGTTTATTTTTTTTAATTTAATAGTTTGATTTTAAATATGTTATCTTATGTTTAGAAAAACCATTACAGCGTAACAAATATCTATGCAAAGTGGTGGCTCTCAGCACTTAACAGGGTGTTTGTCTAATTAATTTAGCGATAAAATAGCTTGGCATAATACTTTTTACTCTCAGATTGTTAGCAAAATAGATGAAGAGATATTCTCTGTTTTGTATTCTTCGGATAATAGCACAAGGCAGTAAAACATTATAATGAAAAAAGATCACATAGTTCTTTATTAAATGAATTATCTCCTTTGAAATTTGAAAAATATTTATTAAGTTTGAACGACAAAAAAAGACCAAAGATGATTATTTTTGCTGGTGGGAAAAAAAAGAAAAAGGAAACATTGAATTTCTATTGTTTTAATTCAAGTAAAGAACCACAGGCTAATAATTGTTCAATAAATGAGTCCCCTCTGACAAGCATCTTTTTGCCAAACTCTGCGTTGGATACAAATTTTAAAATCCTCATTTACAACGATTAAACTCCGGTTGTAAAATTGGTATCCGCCTTGATTTTGGCAAAAATACACTTGTCGGAGTGGACTCAATTTTATAAAAAAATACGCTTTCACTACTCATTAATGCCGTCCTGTTCCATGTTTTATTTTATTTCGTATTTCCAACGATTTTTCAGATAATAAAAATTCTTTTGTTGTTGTGGGTAAAAATTCCAGTATATTTTCTAATTCATTATTTTTTATTGCCTCTCTAATTTTTGAGGCACTAATAAAATTAGGATTATTATTGCTGTCCGTTCCTACCGAAATGCGGGTTGTTTCCACAACTTCCACACCTGAATTTGGGAGAATCCTGTGCATAGCATCGTTGTAGGCAGAGGTGGTTTTGCAATAATTTTCTGTTCCAATATATCTTTTTTTTATGTTTAATATTGGCACAAAATAATTAGCAAAAATAGTAATATCAATATCTGCTTGTTTTTGCGAAATCAGGTTAAAGGACTCGTTTTTAAGGAAATAGTTAGGAAATATTGCTCCCGAAACAATATATTGTCCACCTTTGAGCATACAAACATTTGGCAAATGAGATATGCCATTTTTTATTATTTCCCATCTTACTTTAAAAGGAAATACCGATTTATCTGTTTCTACAACAAACAGATATAAAATATCATTTTCCGATGCAGCTTTTTCTATCAAAAACAGATGACCTTTTGTAAAAGGATTACAATTTACAACAATAGAAGCTATTTTATCTGTTTTTTTGTCTGTCTTCTTTGTTTTTAAATATTCCTGATAATCTTTAATTGACTTATAACCAAACTCTAAAAAAGAAAACAGTGGTTCGGCAGTAGCAATTAACGAAAACCCAAGCGACTCAAAAAGCACTGCAGTATTTGGTTTTGTAAATATAAATACACGTCTGAACTTCTCCAATAATTTGTCGGATAAATGTGTAACAATTAGTGCAAAAGCTGTGCTGTCTCGAAATTTTGGAGCAACTGCTACATATTTCAAAACCTTGCCTTTGTGCGAGCCTGTGCCAACAATCTCATCGTTCAAATTATAAATTATCATTGAACAATCCACCTCATCTACTTGATAATTAAAACCAAGCCCTTCCAAAAAATCCGAAACGAGTTTTACGTCATACGGATTTTCAATATCCAATGTTTCTTGCCTAAAATCGGTGTCTTCAAAATTCATTGTTTGTTATTCGTTTATTGGTTTATTTATATGTTTTTTATTATTCGGCGGTAGCCAATTAAAAACTCAAAACTTTTTAGGCAAATTAAAATTAATAATTATCCAATTTAAGGCAGTTATTTTAATTTCTAACAATTCAATAAATGCGTGAATATAAGTATATTTAAGTATTTATTGAAGAAGTTAGAAGTTAAAAGAACAAGTTAAATGGTTAATTATTATTTTTAATTTGCCTTAATGAAATAGATATAAACTGTTATTGCCAATAAATCTGCCGAGCCTCCTGGCGAAATATTATTTTCCCGACAAAAATCTGCAATTTTAAAATAACTATTTTCAAAATCATTGCAATTTAAAACATCTTTTGATAATGATTGTAATTTTTTTAGAATTTTTAAATTCTTTCGGTATAAAATATTGGTGTCGTTGTTAATAGATATTAATTTTACTAATGTTTTTTGTAATGCCATGCTTATTTTTTCTTTGCTGGCAAGTTCAATACTTGGTAAATTATTTTCTAATATTTTGAGTGAAGACTCAAAAACCGAAGGAAATCCTTTTTCTGCTTCGCTTCTTGCTCCTGCAAATCCATATTTTTGGAAGCATATTTCGCCATGTGTTTTTGGATTTTCTATATTTTTAAGTTCAATTTTTGTAATATCTTTACAAATATCTTTTATTATTTCTCTATATTTTTCAATATTAAATAACTCATCTTTAGAAAAATAATATCCAGAAGCAAATAAATTTATCCCGAGTAAAAATATTAATCCTTTTTGAGTATTTATTTTATTTGTAGCGGCAAACATTTCAATTTCCATTTGCAGACCTATATTTCTGATAATTGGCAAGGCATGGCTCAACTCTGGATTAGAAAAATTGTAGCCTTTATGCACCAATTCTCTAAAAAAAGGAGCGAGAGCAGAGGAGGAGTCAAGAAATGTAAAATAATTCATGTCGGAATGCGAGCCTGAATTATTAAAATCTACGAGTCCTGGTTTTGGAGTAAGCGAAACTTCGTAAAGTAATGCTTTTAAGCCTATTGATGATAGCTTTTTTATGATTTTTTCTTTTTTCTTTATACTTAAATAATTTTCTATTTCATTAAAAATAAAATTTCGGAGTTCGTTATAAGAATGACTTTTATTTCTCATGCAAACTATGGCAGGAAATTTTCCGCAATAATAACAGTTTTTTTCTTTACCCGAACTTACTGGATTTCCCTTATTGTCAGTTATATCAATATCAATAAGTCTGCCTAATTTGTGAGTGGTTTCAAAATTTTCGGTTATTATTTTAATTTCTTTTTCAGAAATATTTTTATTATTAATTTTGGTGAGATAAAAATTTCCTGCCTTATCAATAATATTTATTTCATTTTTATCAATAATAATAATTCTATTTGCCAAAAGGAATATTTTAAGCTCCGAAAGAATAGTGTTGAAAAAAGTTGTAATTAGCTCATTTGATTTAGGAAATCCAGCAATATTTAAGGTAAAACTTAATGACGTTTTATTTTCGGAAGCAATTTTTTGCCTCAAAACAAAACGATTCTCTTTTGCAGTAAGAATTTGATCTAAAGATTGTTTCATAAAATAATGAATAATATTTCAGTGTCAAATAATTTAGTCAAAGGGAGACTTTAAAATTCCTCCCATTGCTTTGCTCGCTACCCAGCAAGGTTGGACTAAATTGATTCTCACTGATTTGTCGTGGCAAGCGTGGACGCTTGCCGCATAGTTGATTATGCGTAAAGCGTCCACGCTTTACACGAGTTTATTTGTCCAATGTTAGGGTTAGCCACTTAAAAACTTTCTTACTGCTTAATTTGTCTAATAACGTCAATAATTGTTCCGTCTCGGTATTCTACCAGTCCTACAATTTTGTCGGTAAATTCTACTCGTTCGGAGCGTCCTACAATTTTTTCTACCTCTTGTTGTAACACATTAATATCTTTGATGTTTAAGCCCGCTTTTTTAAGTCGCTCTTCAAGTTCCTTAAATTTTGGATTCACACATATACCTCGCTCTGTTACAAGCACATGCACGGTTTCTCCTGGAGTAACTACTGTGTTGGCATGTTTTTTAACAATAGGAATTCTTCCCCTAAACGAAGGGCAAACAACTATTGTAAGTTTTGCTCCCGAAGCCGTATCTGAATGACCACCAGAAGCTCCACGTATAACACCTTCCGAACCAGTTATTACATTTACATTAAAATTGGTGTCAATTTCCAAAGCACCGAGTGCAACAATATCAAGCTTGTTTGTCATGCAACCGCAGTTAAATGGATTTGCATAAAGTCCCGCAGGTATTTCTATATGATTTCTATTATTTAAAATAGACGAACTTACCTGAGCATCAAATGATTGAACATCAAAAATTGTGCGAAACAAACCTTCGTTCAGCATATCTACACAATAAGAAGTTACGCCGCCAAGCATAAAACTCCCTTTGATATTTTTACGTTTCATTTTTTCTCTAACAAACTTAGCCACAGCCAAAGACGCTCCACCTGCTCCTACTTGAAACGAGAAGTTTTCAACAAACAAACCAGAGTGTTCAATAACATCGGCAGCAATTTTTGCTATACGCAAATCCATTGGTGATTTTGTGATACGAGTTGTTCCCGTAGCAATTTTTGAGGCATCGCCAATAGAATCTACTGTAACAATATAGTCCACAAAATTTTGGCGAATACTAATTGGTATGCAAGGGTAATCAACCAAATTATCAGTAACAATAACAACTTGTTTGGCATAGCGAGCATCAATTCGGGCGTAACCAATTGAACCAAAGGC
>JAOZQN010000012.1:22179-30466 GCA_029932195.1 Bacteroidales bacterium
ATACCAAGTTTTGCCAAAATTTCTATCACATTTACGATTGTCATATCACCATTTCTTAAATGGTGGTGAAACGAAACTGTCATGCCATTTTTTGGCTTAGTTTTGATAATTGCTTCTTCAAGTGTTTCGCATATTTTTTTCTGATGCGGAAGTTTTGCTTTATTTGGTGGCGGAAATGTTTTTTCGTCCATCCAGCCTTTTTGTAATTTGTTCCATGCTCCCGAAAAAGGCTCTATTTTTCCTATGCCTTCTATATATTCAGGAATTTCTCTATTTATTGCGTTTTTCATGTTTTTAAAATAAGTTTTGAAGTTTTGAGGTTTTGAAATTTTGAATTTCTTTTTCAAAATATCAGAATATCATAATTTAATATCAAATAAGTTTTGAAATTATTTTTCAAAATTTCAAAATATCAGAACTTCATAATTTAACATTTGCTAAATCAAGGATATGTTGGGCACGTGCTATTACTGGTGCGTCCACCATTTTGCCGTCTATTGCAAAAACTCCTATTCCCTCTTCTTTTTTCTTCTTAGCTTCTTTCACTATTTTATATGCCTTTCTAATTTCATTTTCCGAAGGCGTGTAAACTTCGTGGATAACATCTATCTGACGAGGATTGATTACTGCTTTTCCTGCAAAACCTAATTTTTTTGCATATTCAGTTTCGGCACGCAAGCCTTCTTCGTCGTTTACATCTACAAAAACGGTGTCTATGGCATCAATATTATTGGCTTTTGCAGCCATAACAATCATTTTTCTGGCAAGGTCTATTCCTGAGCCATCTTTGGAGTTGCTAATATTCATGTCGGCTGTAAGATCTTGTCCACCAATAGTTATGGCATCTACACGTTTTGAATATTTAGCAATATCAAAAACATTTTGAACTCCAAGTGCCGTTTCAATCATTGCATGGATAGTCATTTTGCTGTTAGTTATTCCATGTTTTTTTTCAATATCAGCAATTGTTTTTAATAGTTTATCAAGCTCTTCTACGGTTTCGGTTTTTGGAAAACGAATAGCGTCGGGTTGTAGCGGAACTATAACCTCTAGGTCTTCTCTTCCAAAAGGTGTGTCTGTGTGATTTACTCTCACACAAACTTCTGCATCGCAAAATTTAATGTATTTCACCATGTTTTTCACCAAAATTCTTGCGGCATCTTTTTGATTAAGAGCAACTGCATCTTCCAAATCTAAAAGTATGCTATCTGCTCCATATACTCCTCCTTGTTGCAACATTGCCGGATTGTTTCCCGGAATGTAAAGCATAGTTCTTCGTTTTTTTTTCATACTAAAATTAAGTTTTGAAATTTTGAAGTTTTGAAGTTCTGAAATTTTGAAGTTCTGAAAATCTTTTTTGGTGTAAACCAATTCAAAACTTCAAAATTTCAGAACTTCAAAATTTAGTTACAAAGTTCCTTTTTGTTGGTTTAATGCACGTAAAATTGCAGTTTCGCAGCGAGCCAAAATTGTTGGTTCTAATGCACCTTTGTCGTTTGCAATAAGATGAACATCTGAAATTTCAAAACGGTCTAAGGTACTGTTTATTAATTGTTTGATGTTCTCTCCATAGTGCAACATTACCGAAGAAGCAACTTCTATTTTTCTACCGCTATTTTCTGGAAGAGGTTCTATAAGTATCATTATATCACTTGACTCCAGTGTTCCTGCCTGAGATGATTTTAGTAAATTCATTATTTCTAAAATAGTTATAAAGTTGAAAAAGTTGAAAGTTGTAAAGTTTAAAATTGTAAGGTTTTGAAATTAAGTGTTTTATGTGTTGAAGTTATCCAGTTTTTAGCCTTATAATTTCCAACTTTAAAAACTATAATTTATTACAAAAAAATAAAATTAAAAACATTAAAAACATGACATTTATTATGAAAATAATTTTATTTATACATTTAAAATATTAACAACCAGCGAAACCGTTATAAAAAAAAAGGTTTACACTAAATTTTAGTGTAAACCTTTTTTTTATTTTATATAATTAGTGTTTGTCTTTTTAGTTGAAAAAATCCCGACTTTGTGAACGCACACTAATTACATACAATTTGAAACATGCAACTAATTTTATGTTGCTACTCTCTCTAACCATTTTACCATAAAGAACATAGTAACCATTGATATAGTGCATACTACAACAAATATACCCCAAGTAAACGAAAGTGGCACTGTTTCGTATAAAATAGCTCCAATAAATAATAGTTGATTACCTACTGCCGTTGCTCCCAACCAAGCTCCTTGCATAATACCTTGATATTGAGGTGGTGCAACTTTGGAAACAAATGAAAGTCCAAGAGGACTGATAAATAGTTCTGCAACTGTTAGAACAAAATAAGTTCCTACCAATAAAAATGGTGTAATTTTTTGAGCATCTAATAAAGGTGTTCCTCCTGTTTTTGGATTTATTGTTTCGTACAATGGTAACGCCATTGATGCTAATGACATTAGCAAGTATCCCGAAGCGGCAATCCCCATACCTATGGCAATTTTTTTCGGAGTAGAAATTTCTTTTCCTTTATTTTTGAGCCAGCCAAAAATACCTATAATAATAGGTGTCAGGAATACTACAAAAAATGGGTTCATAGACTGGAATATTTCTGCTGATATATCCATAGATCCTATTTTTAAGAGCGTATAATCTCTTGCAAAATAAGTTAAAGTTAGTCCATTTTGATGGAAAGAAAACCAGAAGAAAATTACAACACCAAATACTGCAAATAACGCATACATACGTTGTTTTACTTCTTTAAGTCCCATTTTAACTTCGTCGGAAGACATTTCACCTTCTATTACTTTATTAGTTCCTTTTGGATTTGGAAAATGTTTTTTATTAATTAAATAAACTACAAACGATATTGCCATTGCAATAATTGCCACTGCAAAAGCGTAGTGAAACCCCATTGTAAAAACATTCAAATATTCGCTTGCAAATGCAGTTAAATCGGTAACAGAATCTATATTTACAGATGCTTTATTTGCCATTTCTTGGAACGACTTTAAAGACTCGGCTGTTATTGTGCCGTCTAATTGTGAATGACAAAAAGCAGGAAGTTCTGCATTATAATTTAAACTATGACTTTTTAACCACCAATTTCTTACGCCAACAGCAGTAAATGGGGCAAAAATAGCTCCTATATTTATAAACATATAAAACAGCGAAAAACCTGCATCTCTTTTACTATCATCACCAAGATTATCATACATTTGTCCTACCAAAGCCTGTAAGTTTCCTTTAAACAGACCATTACCAAAAGCAATTACGAGTAAAGCAAATAATGTAAATGTTAAAAATAATGCTTTGTTAGTAACAGGAGTAGGAGTTGGAATTGCTATTATTACATAACCTAATGCCATTACTATTAGACCTACCTGTATAGTTCCTTTATAATTTCTTGTTTTATCGGCTACCACACCACCAACTAATGATAGTATGTAAATTAGTGCATAAAATATCGAGTAAATAATACCTGTATTTGTGCCGTCTAAGCCAAATTTAGCTTGTAAAAATAATACCAGAATTGCCATCATGGTATAAAAACCAAATCGCTCGCCCATATTTGCGAGTGCTGCTGCTATTAATCCTTTTGGATGTCCTTTAAACATAAGATAATAGATTTTTAATTGTTAGATTGTTAAAATTGTTAAATTGCTGTATTGTAATTTTTTGGCGTTTTTCACCAGTGTCAAGTTCAAGGTTTTTTGAAATTTTAGAATTGAAGTTTACTTCTGTAAATGAGTATTTTAAAATTTAAAAAGTAACACTAATTACAGAGTAATTAGTGTGGCACTCGTGAAAAATGCCAAATTTTTCTTATTTAAAATCTGACAAATATATAATTGTTATTTGATTTTAAAAAAAAAAGTTTGTAATTTTGTAAAAAAAAGTTGATGGATTTTTGGCTTTTGGCAATTTGCTTTTAGCTGTTGGCTAGGCAAAGCCAAAAGCCAAAAAGCCAACCATCAAACCCAAAAAACATGAAACTAACTCTCGGATTTTCTACTTGCCCAAACGATACTTTTATTTTTGATGCTATGGTGCATCATAAGATTGACACCGAAGGTCTTGATTTCTCGGTTCTTATGGCTGATGTAGAGGAGTTGAATAAAGAGGCTTTTAATTCCAAAATTGATATTACCAAGATAAGTTATCATGCTTTTGCGTATATTTCGGATAATTATAAAATTCTTGATGCAGGTAGTGCCTTGGGAAATAATAATGGTCCTTTATTGATAAGTAAAACAAAAATTTACCCAGACGAAGTGCCTGATTTAAAGATAGCTATACCTGGAAAATATACCACAGCAAATCTTTTACTAGGCATTGCCTATCCCGAAGTGAGATGCAAAAAAGAATATATTTTTTCGGATATTGAAGAGGTTGTGGCAAGCCACGAAGTTGATGCTGGCTTAATAATTCACGAAAATAGATTTACTTATGAGCAAAGAGGATTTAAGAAGATTGTAGATTTGGGTGAATTTTGGGAAAATAAAACTCAGCTTCCTATTCCTTTGGGAGGAATTGTGGTGAATAGAAAATTACCAGTAGAAATCCAGCAAAAAGTAAATCGTGTTTTACGCCGTAGTATTGAATTTGCTTATAAAAATCCAGAAGAGAGTCTAAAATTTATAAGACAATATGCTCAAGAAATAGACGAAAAAGTAATGTTAAAACATATTGATTTGTATGTAAATAAATATAGTATAGATTTAGGCGAAACAGGAAAAAAAGCTATCAGAAAATTATTAGACACAGCAGAAGAACTAAAAATAATACCCAAACAAAATAAAGATATTTTTATTTGAGTAGGTTACAAGTTACAAAATATTTGGCAAAAGTCAATTAAAAATTTAAAACTTAACGTTTGTTATCAAAAAAATAATTTTCATATTAATACTAATAGCAAATTTATCAGTTGTATTCTCACAACGGGAAGCAAATATCTGGTATTTTGGTAATTATGCAGGGCTTGATTTTAATTCAGGAACTCCAATTCCATTAACCGATGGGGCGTTATCTCGTTGGGAGGGAGTTGCAACTTTTTCGGATAGTCTTGGTAATTTGTTGTTTTACACCGATGGAGACTCTGTTTGGAATAAACAGCATGTAGTTATGCCAAATGGGGGCGGGCTTCTTGGAGACCCAAGCTCTACCGAGTCGGCAATTGTAGTGCCTTATCCTCAAAGAGATAGCCTCTATTATTTATTCACTGTAGATAACGAGGGGCAAGAAGATGGACTTTGTTATTCTATTATTAATATGAATTTAGAGGGTGGATTAGGAAATATTACAGACGACAAAAATATTCCACTTGAAACTCCTGTATCTGAAAAAGTTACGGCAATAAGGCATCAAAATAAAGAAGACATTTGGCTGATAACTCATGGCTGGGAAACAGATTCGTTTTTTGTCTATTCAATAACCGAAACTGGCTTAAACACAGAACCTTTGATATTTGAAGTAGGCTATCCTCACGAAGATATTGGTTTAATAGGAAATAATGCGGTAGGATATATGCGAGTTGCTCCCAACGGGGAAAAAATTGCTCTGGTTCTACAAGTTGATAAACTTATAGAAATTTATGACTTTGATAATTCTACTGGAGAAGTCTCAAATCCTATTTCTATACCTGATACTGCGGGAGGATGTTATGGTGTAGAATTTTCTCCCGATGCTTCAAAACTTTATATTACATCGCTTTATCATTTATATCAGATAGATTTGTTGGCAGGAACTCCAGAAGAAATAATAGATTCCTACACACTAATAGGTAGTTCTGATGTGCCAATATATTTTGGTGCTTTGCAACTTGCCACCGATGGCAAAATATACATGTGCCACAAATTTAGCGAATATTTGGGAGTAATAAACAACCCCACAGAGCTTGGGACTGACTGTAACTTTGATTTATACGGACAATATCTTGGTGGTAGAACTTCTCAAATGGGGCTACCAAATTTTATTCAAACATATTTTTTGCCTCCAGATTTTACTTATATAGATTACTGTTATAAAGATAGCACTATTTTTATAATAGAAGATATTACAAATATTGACTCTGTTTTATGGAATTTTGGAGACCCAAGTTCTAATTTGGAAAACACAAGTGAGTTGTTCTCTCCAAAACATTTATTTACACAAGTTGGTGATTTTCAGGTTATTCTAACAATTTATAGGGGTGGAGTTGCTTATTTAAAAGAGCTAATTATAAAAATAAATCCACTTCCGGAAATAGATTTAGGACAGGATACAATTATTTGTATTAACGATACTATTTTATTAGATGCCTACACCGAAAATGTAAATTATTTGTGGAACGATTTTTCCACAGACTCTGTTTTAAATATTTATAATACAGAAACTTATTGGGTTCAACTTTCAGATATTTATACAAATTGCAAAAATAGTGATACAATAAATTTAATAGTTTCGTCTCCTCCCGATTTTTCGCTCGGAAATGATACAAGTTTTTGCTTGAATGATTCTATTATTTTATCATTAAGCTACCCTAATTCTAGTTTTCTGTGGTCGGATTTTAGCACAGATACCAGTATTGTAATTTACAATATTGGAACATATTGGCTCGAAATAACAGACAGCATAACTTGCGTTAATTCGGATACTATTGTTATAAATAATTATGATTTGCCAATTGTAAATCTTGGAAATGATACTATTATTTGTCCTAACACAATTATAAATCTGAGTATTAATAGAGTAGGGGAGTATTTCTGGAACAACGGCACAACAAACGAAATTTTAACAGTAGATACCTCTGGAACATATTATTTGTTTTTTGCAGATACTCTGGGCTGTAAAAATAATGATACTATAAATATATCACAAAAATATTTTTTAGAGTTTTCATTAATAAATGATACAATTATTTGCGAGGACGAAAATATAATATTAAGTTCTGGTTTGCAAAATGTAGATTTTTTATGGCAAGACGACTCACAAGACAACACACTTACAGTTTACGAAGCAGGCGAATATTGGTTAAAAGCAACAAATATTTGCGGAAGTCTAACAGATACAGTTATAATAAATTACAAATATTGTGGTGAAATTTATATCCCCAATATTATTACCCCAAACAACGATAATATAAATGATTATTTCAAAATAAAAGGAATAGAAGAAGCCGAATGGGAGTTAGAAATTATTAATCGTTGGGGGCAAACAATCTATAAAACAGATGATTACTTAAACAACTGGAAAGCTGAAAAACAACCCGACGGAGTTTATTTTTACATTCTACAAAAACGAGATTACAATCAAAAATTCACAGGTTTTGTGCATGTTTATCATTAAGGAGTTTTTAGTTCTTAGCTTTAATTTTTTAATTGGTTATCAAGAACAAATAAAATATACTTCTAATACATTTATTATCAGGCGAAAGCCAATTAAAAACTCAAAATTAAACACTAAACACTTAATTTATATGCCAATACATACCGATAAATTTACATTTGGAGAAGAACTTGCAAATGCTATCTCTCATATTACGGGAGCAGTTCTTAGTGCTATAGCTTTAGTATTCATGATGATATATGCAGGGACAAACGGAATGGTAGTTCATATTTTATCTGCAACTATATTTGGATTGTCTATGGTGCTTTTATATTTTGCTTCTGGTTTTATGCACTGGTTACCACTAGGAAAGGCAAAAAAAGTATTCAGAAAATTAGACCAAATAGGAATTTTTTTACTAATTGCTGGAACTTACACACCTTTTGCCCTACTTGCAATAAAAGGAGCAATGGGCTGGTGGATATTTGGCTTAGAATGGGGACTTGCTTTTATAGGTATAATAATCAAGAGTTTAGAGAAAGAAAAATTAGATAAAAATGTTAATATTATTTATATTATTGTTTATCTTTTTATGGGCTGGTTGCTTGTTGTAGATGTTAGACATATAATTGAAGTTCTTGAATATGAGGGCTTTGCATTTCTTATTGGAGGTGGATTGTTTTATTCTATTGGAGTAATATTTTTCAGAATGCACAAAGTTAGGTATCATCATCTTGTTTGGCATCTTTTTGTTATGCTTGGCACGGCAATGCACGTTATTGCTGTGTATTACTATGTTTTGCCAATACATTAATATATTTTGAACAACTCTTTTTATTCTTATAATTTTCACGATTTTTTATAATATATTATATCGTATTAGTTCTCATTTGCAAATGATTTGTTTTACAAATAAATTCACTCTGTAAATAATCCATTGATAATCCATAAGCCCACCCCAACCCTCCCAAAGGGAGGGAGTTTTGCTTT
>JAOZQN010000263.1 GCA_029932195.1 Bacteroidales bacterium
TATTTTTTTAACTTTTTGATATTTAAGATGTTATAAACTCCGAAACTTCAGTAATTTATATTTTGCTTTTTTATTTTATCTAACGAAATATATACAATTGAGCTTTCAATAGCCTTGTTTTGCTCTTTGTCTGATAAAATAATTATTATCTTAAAATAATTATCCTCAAGCCAGTAAGTTCCCTGTATTTTATATTTTGTATTTTTATTTGTAGATATTTTGTAATTTGCAACAGCTATTAAATCTTTATTAAAACTTGTATTAAAAATTTCAGAAAATTGACTTTGCATAGTTGTATTTTCATAAGATACAATACTTAAGTTAATTGGCTCTATTATTTTTCCTGTTTTATAAAACAAATTACAGGCAATAAAAGAACTTGCTTCATCTATACTCAAATTCTTATCGTTCAGTAGAGTTGTTGTTGCTGTTATAATTTCAGTTTTTAAAATATTTAATTCGTTTGTTTTGAGCGAAAACTCATCGGAAACACTAAGAGCTATTAAAATAGATTGCGGTTCTGTTATTTTTTCAAAAAAAGGTAAAGCCTCATAATATAGTTTTAATGCGTCTTTTTTATTTCCATTGCCTAACAATTTCTGTGCATTTTTTATTTTATTTACAATATTATTTTTTTCATCTTCAATAATTTGTTTGTAATAATTGCTAAGTTGAAATTTACTTACATAAACAAAAACATAAGCAATCTTTTTTCTTTTATCATAAAACTTTTCTGTTTGCAAGCCCACAAGTTTAGCCGACGAAACAGATACATTTTTTTGTTCAAAATATTCGTTTGTCTCTGTGTTATTAATTTCCGTATTAGAAGTTATAGTGCTATTTACTTTTGTTTGTAAAGATTGCACCACTTCTGCTTTAGAATATTCCACCAAAGAACCTATTGTTTTGTTATAGTCTTCGTCTTTATTCACTTTTTGAGAGTTGAAGCTCAACAAATACCTGTCCGATGAGTAATTTTGATTTCTATATTCATAATCAATCCATTCAGGCTTTTGAGACACAGCAATGGAACTCACACACAAGATTAGTATAAATAATATATATTTCATATTTTTAAAAATTAAGTTACCAAAAGTTTAGTTGCACACGAAGGCACAACTAAACTAAAAAAGTAAAAAACAGTTTTTATAATATCTTAGTATTTTTCTTTTCAATATATCCTTTCTCTCCTCCGAGTAATTCTATTAAATACCAGCCATCAATATCTTTTAATACTTTAAAGGTTACTCCACCAGGCACTTTTGTTTTTATTTCAGAGTTTTCCACAGGCTCAATAAACACATCGTATCTTTTTTTGCTGTTACCTCTAGTTTGAACTTTTGTAGCTAATTCGTTACCTGTGCTTTGCTCAAAATTATACGGTTCTATATTTACATCAATTGTAGCAAGATTTATTACTAACTGTTGGCATACTTTTATTCTGTTATATGCTTTTTCGATATCTTTATCATTACTATTAAGCTGGTATGCAACACTATAACATTCAAATGCCTCGTCGTAGTTTCCTACTATTTCGTGAACAACTCCTAAATTATAAGCAATATTTGCGTTGTATTTATCTTTTTCATAAATGGCATTGTAAATATTATATGCCTTACTAACTTCTCCTTTATAAAGCCAATCCTTAGCTGCTACTGCCTGCTTCTTGTATGTTTTAACCTTTACTTTTTTGAGTTTAAAACTATAAGTAGTAAATCTGGGCGTAAAATAATCAACAAAACCAGAAGCAATAGAACCACATGTTTCTTCTGCAAGTTGAAGATGAGGAGTTAAATTAGACGCACTTGGACGACTTCTTTCTTTTTTTAAAGACGAATAATTATGTCTTGTTGTCGTAAAAGTAGCTAATATCTCTCCTGTTTCTGCCGATGTAATTTTCATACTTGCAGTAACGGTAACAGTTCGCTTTAAATAGTATTCATAATATACTTTGTCATTCTTATCTTTACGTTTTTTTGAATCAGTTTTGTCATCATAAGAATATTTAATATCTCCATATATTATTGCATCGCAGCCAAGTATATTTCCTACCTCTACACTTTTATTTTCATCTACAACACCAGAAACACCCAGTTTTTGTTCTTTTATTACTTGGTTTAACCGTTCTCTATCTACAATTTGAAAAATATCTGTTTTCGCACCTATTATATAAGTGCTTTTCCCCGATGCTCCTCTGTTTTCTTTATTTATATAGCTACTGAGCTTGTTAGCTACTTCTTTTGCCAAAGTTTTGTTCCCTGTAAAGTCAGAGATAGCAACTGTTTTTACATCTACCAAAAACTTTTCGGGAGCAACAAGCACATCAAAGCTAAGTTGCGATGTCCCAAATATTTGTCCCGAAACAGTAGGAAAATTTACGATAAGCAAGACTAATACGAATAAGTAATTTTTGTAATTCATTTTATTTTATTTTTATAATGATTAATAATTATTTGAATAAGCAATTTTAAATCTATTAGCATCTTAACTCTCCGTAGCGTAGGTTTAAAACTGGGGGTTTTTAGCCTTAAAAAATCAGGCACTGCAGGATTTAGAGTGAGGAAAAAACTGAAAATATCAACTTAATAAAATTGTATATAGCTGTATTAAAGATTGTTACAAGTGTAAATTCAAGTAATTTTCATCGTTTTTTCATTAATTCGTATAGATTTAATAATGAGTTGTTTATAAAAATCTCTCACTCTAAATCCTGTAGAGCCAAAAATCATACATGTTTTAAGGCAAATATATTTTAATTTTTCATACTTTAAGTGAAAAACACCTTGAAAAAGCCCACCCCAACCCTCCCAAAGGGAGGGAGTTCTTCTTTCGTTTTTACCTTTCCCAAAGGGAAAGACAAAGCTCCCTCCCTTTGGGAGGGTGGGGTGGGCTTGACAATATATTTTTGATTTAATGATTAAAAAAACTTCACTTAAACTACATTGGAATAAAACTTACATGAAGCAAAATAGTTAATTATTAACACCCCCAGTTTAAAACCCTACGTTACGTAAAATACTGGTAATTAAATAAAAAAGACCTTACATTTTCATCAATTTATTTAGCTCTTCTTCGTTGTTCTCTAACTTGTTTTTCAATTCTTTTTTTATTGTCTCTTTTACTTGGTTGTTAAGTTGATACAAATCATAAAATAGCTCAACAGAAACTTCTACTGTTCCAGATTTTAATTGCCCTCCACTTGATTTTCTAAGTTCCTTTTTTGGTATTTTTGTTCTGTAAATAACAAAAACAGGTTGAACGTTCTTCAGATTAGCTACTGTAACCGTTTTTGCTGTCTGAACAACCTCGTCTATAGTTTCCGCATCTATGGTCGAAAGCTGTGCATTAGCAATACTACTCGTTGTTAGTGCTGTTACATAAGAGTTTATCTGTTGTGCTAATTGAATTCTTGCATCATCTGTTGCCTTCATTTTTGCCGCAGATTTAGTCTTAGCAACTCCACTTCCAGTAGCATATACGTAAGCGTTTGTTTGTGAGCCATCATCATTAACTTTCATTTCATACTTCTTCATCCACGAGTCTTCTAACTGCTTAGATATTGGTAATGCTCCTGGAAATACTCGCCAACCTTCTTTCTTCTCTAATCTTTTACCTTCTTTCCGAGCTTCTTTTACTGCTTTTCCTTTTATTTTGGCTCGTTGTTCTTTACGTTGTTTTTTTATGTCTTTCGGTGTCTTTTGTGCAGTTGCTACACTTGTAAATAACGACATAATAATTATTATAACTAACAGATGTGTAATTTTTTTCATGTTTTATTTTATTTTAAATATTAGCTACTTGCATCATTCTTAATGCAAGTAGCATTGTCTATGAGAATTGATTTTTAAAAAAATAAACTTGCACTAAAGTATAAGCCTCGCATCTTTATTGCTGGGGTGAAATCTATGTGGTCATATTTATTATGAACTACACAATCCTGACTGTCCATATCTATTGTAAATGTCTCTACATCTTCTCCCTCGCCCTGACTTACACTTATTTTCATGTTGTTAAGCATGGCACCACCGTATCCTACTTGTAGCAATAAACCATATTTATTTGTTAGCTGCAACATACTACTTAAGCCCAGTTGATACTCAAATCCTCCTACTGATGTAGATAATCTATCTCCTGTGTAAAAAGAGCCACCAGCTGCAATAACTGGTGGTGTACCAAATACTTCTGCTTCACCTAACGAAATACTTCGGTAAGCATACCCTATTTTCGGTAGCACTCCAAGAGTAAAATTCTTTTTTGCAATAAAGTTCAAATTTCCTCCAAAAAGCAAATCTATTCCAAATCCATTTCCTCCTGTCAAATTTAGTTCAGCTATTCCTGCTAATTTTTCATGCACTCCCATATAATAACCAGCATTTAAGCCAAATGTAGGTCCCGATGGTGTATTTGAAGCTAAATCTATAACTGCTCTACCTTCTGCGTTTGGATATCTAATATAATCAGATAAATCAAAAGAATTAAAATCTACACCTTTTATTGACGGTGCCATTACTACTCCCACATAATAAAACCTCTTCACTTGAGCTACATCACCCCCATCTTCATACTGAGAATAAGCATTAAAACTCATACTAACCATCGCAAACATTATTGCGATAAAAAAAATAACTACTCGTTTCATAATACATAAAAATTTAAAAGATTAATAAAAAAAGATTGATTATATTAAAAATTAATATTACAAAAATATAATCAATTTCTTCTGTTTCATACTATACCAAAACAATACTTACAGAATACTTTAAAAACATGAAAAATACCAAGAAAGCAGTATAAATACAGCAAGAATACAAGAAATTAGATAAGAACACAGTAAGAATACAAGAATATATACTAAGAATATTTATTTTGAAAAATAAGAAATAAAAAATATCAACATTTTTATTTTTTTTATAAAAAAAATTATATATTTGTAAAATATGTGAAAAATAAGATTAAAGCTACCCAAGTAAGGTTGAACAACTAAGATTACCAAGGCAACACGTTGTGTGCCACTGCAAAAAACCGAAAAAAAATAAAAATATTTATGTAATAAATAAATAGCCTTTTCAAACAGCCAATATTTTATCTATTTTATTTTGGGCTACGCAGTAAGGTTGAACAGTTCTGGTTGTTAGGGCAACACGTTGTAAGTGTTGAGTGAAAAAAAAGTCTAACTTTACGTGGGTACCCCAAAATAAATAAAACCTCAATTGTCTATAAGAGCCTAAAAATATTATCTTTGCATTATTTCATAATTAAAAAAACTGTAAAAAAATGAAAATTCAAAATAATCAAGATAAAGATGATTTTTTAATCATCCCCAATCCAATTTATGACGTTGTCTTCCGCTATTTAATGCAAGACTACGACAGTGCATTGATAATTTTATCAACTCTGATAGGAGAAGACATAAAAAAACTTGATTTTCAACCCTTAACTCATGCAATAAAAAAGACGGAGGAACAAAACATTACACAAAGCGAACGCTTGATTAATAACCGTTTTGAAAAAGAAAAGAAAAAAATACTTTTAGATAATAGCTTATCAGATATAGATAAACAAATAAAAATAAGTGAAATAACAATAAAAGACCCAGTAACAAATGAAGATATAAAATTATTTCACCTCGATTTTGTAGCCGTAATAGAAAAAGAAGACGGGGAAATAGAACAAGTAATGATAGAGTTGCAAAAAGTAGCTGTTGAAACCGATATTTTTAGATTTAAACAATATATTGCAGAAAATTTTCAAAAGAAAAGAAAGGTAAAAATTATTGACCCCGATACAGGTCAAGAGATAGTAGAAGAATATCCTTATCGTTTAATTCCAATTTTTATTTTAAATTTCGAGATAGAATACGAAATAACAGATTTAATGATAAGAACCAGACAAATAAATACTGGTATATTCACTGGCAAACAACTAAATAAAAAAAATAAGTTTATAGACAATTTGAGTTACGAAATTTATGTGGTTCAATTACCCTATTTAAACCAGATAGATAAATCGCTTCTCGAAGATGATGAATATAGGAGTAAATTGTATGCTCTCTTAAAGCTATTTGACCAAGAGTCCAAGAAAGAAGACAATGAATACCGTTTACGATTATTCCGTAAAATTTTCCCGAAATTTTTAGACAGAATAATACAACGACTTCAAACAGCAGATATTGACAATCCGGACTTAGAAAAACAGATGCAAGCAGAAGACAACTATTTAAAACCACTGTTAAGAAGAGACAATAAAATAAGTTGGTTACTAATGAATAAAAAACAAACGGAGAAAGAACTAGAAAATACAACAGAAAAACTAAAAAAAGAACTTAAAGTAAGTAAAGAGAAAGACAAAGCATTGGGAGAGAAAGACAAAGCATTGGGAGAACATAAAAAAATTATCTTCCAATTTGCCAAGACACTAAAAAACAACGGCGAAACAACAGAAGAAATACAAAAACAAACAAATCTATCAAAAGAAGAGATTGAAAAATTATAATCTTGCGTCCACTCTGAAAAGCATCTTTTTGCCAAACTCGGCATTGGATACAAATTTTAAAAAAGCCTTAAACTTTACATTCGTGAAAAACGCCCATTATTTCTACCGATTGACATCGGTGGCTACATAAATATCAACCCTATGGGCTTAAATATCAGGATAATATAATTTCAACAAAATCCGTTATAATCAGAAAAAATCCAACTTTATGTTGATAACCGAAATAAACAAATTATGGACAACAGACAACAAACAAAAAAACATTTTGCAAGCTATTTGATAGAGAATAAAAAAGCTCCCTCTGATTGGAAAGCAGAATTATTTGGACAGTTTCCTGCTACACAAACTAATTATCAAAAATATTTTGGTAAAATACTGGAAGAAAATACTAATCAATTAAAAATAGAGGCAATAGAAGAACACTATAAATTGGATAACAGTATTAGTTTGGAAAAAAAAATATACCTTATTAATGGTCGTCCTCGTTCAATTGTCAATTTTTACAATGGAGATACTATTCCCTACGAGTCTGGTTTAAAATTTATAGCATTGGTTTTTGAATATCCAGTAAAAACTCTTGAACAATTTGTGGATTGGCAAAAAGAACAACAAAATTATGAGATAAAAAAACAGATAATAAACAATATTGTTGTTAGTTTAAAAGAACATGCAAAGAAAAAAGAAGAGCAAGTAAAACCAAAAGAAGCTAAAAAAACGAAAAAAGTAGGAATAACTGGCTGGCGAAGAATAATTACAAAATTTATAGCTCTTCCAGTAAGTTTTT
The DNA here is from genome assembly GCA_029932195.1 of Bacteroidales bacterium. Classification (GTDB taxonomy): domain Bacteria; phylum Bacteroidota; class Bacteroidia; order Bacteroidales; family JAOZQN01; genus JAOZQN01. The sequence continues at coordinate 7,277 of JAOZQN010000263.1, forward strand.
TACTTATTTTATTTTTCACCCTCTACACAGTATTTAATATTGAAATTAAAGATAACAACTCTGTTATACCAAAATATGTAGGAAGCGAAATATTTGTAAACAACTCGGGAGACAGCGAGCCAGCTATTTCGCCAGACTCCATTGCTGGTGAAGTGCCCGCTTTGTATCATACAGTAAATATTCTTAACGATAAGTTTATTTTTACCACCAATGAATGGCGTTTTTCAACCGACCCAAATGGAGAAGACATGAATAGTAAATATGGAACTCCATACGATGAGTCAATAACAAGTCTTTTTCCTACACAAAAAGGAAGTATTAATATTGCGAATCAAAAAATGGATATCGATTTTAATATAGAAAACATAAATAGGAAAAATTTATATTTCTCTGGTTATGTAATAAAAATAATAGATATCTTTGATGCAAAAGCAAATAAGGCAGAATATAATTTGTATAAAAGCTTGAGTCATGAAATGAAACTTTCGCAAGTAGATTTTTCAGAAGATAAAAAAGATTATCTTTTTAAAACAGATAAAGAACTAATAAAATCGGGAAATGTGTTGTTTTGTAAAATACCTATTAGTGTAAATAACAGAGCTTTTAATAATAAAATTCTTGAATTTGAAATTATTGTAGATCTTGTGGATAAAAGAGGAAAACATCATAAAATAAAATCAGATAAAACATATTTTATAGCTAATTTAAAATGAAAAAAATAGAACTGGGATATTCCGATTTTAAAGAATTTATAAATAGCAAAAATTATTTTGTAGATAAAACAATGCTAATTTATGATTTGTTTACACAGGGAACATATATTTCCTTAATGCTTCGTCCCAAGCGATTTGGAAAAACATTAAATTTATCGATGATTGAACATTTTTTTGATATTCAAAAATTAGATAGTGCAAAATTATTTGCAGATTATAAAATATCAGACAAAACAGATTTTTGCACAGAACATAAGAATAAATATCCTGTAATAAATATCTCTTTAAAAAGTGTAAAAGAGATGGATTGGGAAAAATGTCGACCTGTGCAATCAAAATATTAGGCTCATCACAATTATTTACGCACCAAATTTAATTTCATGTTTTACAACAGCAAATAATCTGTCTGACAGTCTTTTTAATTTATGCAACAAAGTTGCATAAATTAAAAAGGCTGTCAGACAAGTTTGAAAAAGCACTTTACTAAAAAAAACTATGATATATTTGTTGCGTAAATAATCGTTATGAACCAAATAAATTAATAATGAAAAATAATAAAGCAATTTTTTGTGCATCTCTTTTAGCCAAAAGTATAATATTTATAATACTTTTAAGCTTGGTAAACAACTGTTACTCACAAAGCGATGACGAAAACGACCCAGATTTTTGTAACGAAAAAAGTGTTATATATTTCAATAAGGGCAACTTTGAAAAAGCAATATACTATGGCGAACATGCCAAGCGGTTAACTTTGTTATAAACTAATGCCACTTTTGATAAAAATTATTTATATAT
>JAOZQN010000264.1 GCA_029932195.1 Bacteroidales bacterium
TTAATTTTTTAACTTTTTGATATTTAAGATGTTATAAACTCCGAAACTTCAGTAGATTAACAATTTTAAATTGACGATTTACGATTGGTTTACACTTGATAATAAGCATATTATCAGGCGAAAGCTAATTAAAAACTAAACACTTAAAACTAATACCAAACCGCAATCAAAATAGTGTTTTAGAAAATGAATTATTTTTTGTTTATTTGATTTATCAAAACTCTTGCATAGCCGTGCTATGGAACAATTTTTTAAAGAAAAATAAACATAAAAGAAACGTTTTATATTCATTATTTTGATAGTGGTTTGGTATAAGCACTTACTAAAACTCAACTCTTTTTTATGAAGCTCAAAAAAAACGACACCATAGGATTAATTGCTCCAAGTAGCTCTATTAGAGAAGGTCAATTGGAGAGTTCGTTGGAATATGTAGAAAAATTAGGATTAAAAGCATATTATACCAATAGGATTTTTGAAAAAAAAGGCTATCTCGCAGGCTCCGACCAAAATAGGTTAGATGATTTGCATCATCATTTTGAAAACGAGGAAGTTAAAGCTATCTGGTGCATACGTGGTGGTTTTGGAACAACACGAATTTTACCACAAATTAATTATGATTTAATAAAAAATAACCACAAGATTTTTATGGGTTATAGCGACATAACTGCCTTACAATATGCTTTTTACAAAAAATCAAATTTACTTTCATTCCATGCTCCAATGGGAGGTAATAATTTTAATTTATATAATCTTAAAGAACTGCAAAATATTTTATTTGAAGATAAAAAAACAATAAATTATTTTGAAGATAAAAACTGTAAAAATAATTGTGAATATGATTATAAAGTTATCAACAAAGGCAAAGCCTCAGGAAAATTAATTGGTGGAAATCTATCTCTAATGACTGCTTTAATTGGCACTAACTATAATATTGATTATCAGAATAAAGTTGTTTTTATAGAAGAGATAGCAGAACCTCCATATAAAATTGATAGAATGCTCACACAACTTTTTATGACTACAAATTTAAGTAAGGCTTCTGCAATTATTCTTGGCATTTTTAATAAATGTTCTGTGAAAAGCAAATCTATTATTACAAATAAATCATTAAGTTTGCACGAATTATTTGAAGATAAATTTTCGGATATGCAAATTCCTATAATTTATGGTTTTTCGTTTGGGCATATAGAAAATAATACAATTATGCCTTTTGGTGTAAATGTAAAAATAGACACTAACTATAAAGAAGGAAAAATAATTGAAATAAGTAGTTAGTTGTCGAGTTATCAAGTTAAAAGTTCTCAAGTTGTTAAGTTAAAAGTTTAAAAGTTGTTTTCTCTTTTATCTAAATTTAAAATTTCATAATCTTATTCAATTCATTATACCATAGGATAATACATTCAAATTAATTATATATTCTTCAAATAGAAAATAACTTGATAACTTTTAACTTGATAACTTAACAACTTGATAACTTTTAACTTGATAACTTGATAACTCAATAACTTGACAACTTTTAACTTGATAACTCAATAACTTTAATGAAAAAAATACTTTTTATAATAATATTTTTAATAAGCACACTATTAGTAAATGCACAATTAAAATTTGAAGGTGGTTTATTTCTGGGAATGTCTGCCTCTCAAATAGATGGCGATGCTTATGGCGGATACAATAAAATAGGAATAACAACAGGTCCTTACGTAAATGTTTTTATGAAAGACTGGCTTGCAATACAAACAGGAATAAGTTATATAACAAAAGGAGCTCATTCGTCTGCAAAACAGTCTTATATGAATACTCATTTAGATTATTTTGAAGTTCCGGCACTTGCTAATATTTACTTCGGAAAGAGCAATATCTCATTCACAGGAGGACTTACTTTTGGCTACCTTTTCAGAAGTTTTATGGATACTGGTGGAGGACGTAAAAATACAGAAATGATTGATTTTAACCCGTGTAGTTATTTTAGTTTAAACTATAAATTAGGCAAAAATCTAACTTCAAAAATTGCATATAATTATGGATTAATTCCAAACAGAGGTTTTTCAAGAGCTGTTACTTATGAGTGGAATAATACAGTAAGCATAGTTTTTATGTATAGAATAATGAAAAATAATTAGTCGTTTATTCTTCACCTTTTTACTTGAAATGAAAGGGTGGATATTTATTTTTAATTTTTATGAAAAAAATAGTAATTGCTGTAACAGGAGCAAGTGGGGCTATTTATGCTAAAACTTTAATTAACTCACTTTATAAATTTATTAATCAGATAGATAATGTTGCTATAGTTTTTTCAAAAAATGCAAAAGATGTTTGGTCATACGAACTTGATGAGTTTGACGAATCAAAAATTCCATTCAAAATATACGATTATCAAGATTTCTTCTCGCCATTTGCATCAGGCTCTTCCACCTACAATCACATGGTGGTTTGCCCTTGCAGTATGGGGACTCTCGCCAAAATCTCACACGGAATAGCAGACAACTTAATTACCAGAGCAGCAGATGTTATGCTAAAAGAGAACAAAAATTTAATAATTGTTCCACGAGAAATGCCATACAATTTAATTCATATAGAAAATATGAAAAAGATAATGCTTGCTGGTGCAAAAATTTGTCCTGCATCACCCTCGTTTTACTCAAAACCAGAGACTATTGACGAGATAATTCAAACAGTTGTAGATAAAATACTAAATCTTTTGGAAATTAACAGAAAAACATATCACTGGAATGAAGATTAAATTTAAAAACATCTAATTTTCTACATAATTACAGCTTTTTTATAATTATAAAAATAAAAATTATAAAAATTAATTTACTAAAAAGAAGTTAGATATATTTGATAGTCAGAGCTATCTGAAATAAAAGGTTAAAACTTAAAATTCAAAAAGAATTTAATTTTTGCTTAACTTGAAATTTTTTATTTTATTTGTCGTTCATTCCAGACTAAGATATGAAAAAAATACTCTTCTCCATAATATTTATACTGCTACTAAACTTTGCATACTCACAACAAGATGCACAATTTGGACACTATATGTTTAACAATGTAGCATTTAACCCTGCTTACGCTGGCATGAATGGTGAGGTATGTTTAGGTTTCACAAGCCATCAACAGTGGAGAGGCTTTGAAGGAGCACCAGTAACTAACTTAATGACAGTAGATTCCAACGTAAAACTGTTGGGACACGAGGGAGGCGTTGGACTAAAAATACTTGATGATAGAATTGGTTTTGTCAAAAATTTTAACATAACAGGCATATTTTCATACCATAAAGACATAGGAACTGGAACTCTTGGCATAGGATTTGACTTAGGGATTTTCAACAAGTTATTTGAGCCAGAATGGGAGTTTCCCGACCAGAGTGAATCCATTTTGCCCACAGACTCTCGGAAAATGGTGTTTGACATGGGGGGAGGGCTATTCTATAAAGCAGAAAATTTCTATGTAGGAGCTTCTTCTACTCATTTAATAAGACCAAAATTTAACTTTGAGTCAGATGTTGGAGGAACTGCAAGTCAAATTTTTCTAACAAATCACTACTATTTAACTGGAGCATATAATATTCAATTAGCAAATGCGTTATTAGATTTAACTCCTTCATTTTTAGTGAAATCAGATGGAACATCGGTGCAAACAGATATAAATCTTATGCTCTTATACAATAAAAAATTTTGGACAGGCGTTACTTATAGAAATGAAGACGCATTAGTATTTTTTGCAGGCACATCTGTTTTTAACAATTTAAGAATAGGACTTGCATACGACCTAACACTCTCAAGAATAAGAACCGTAAGCACTGGAACTTTTGAAGCCTATGTAGGATATTGCTTCTCTTTTGGAGGAGATGGAGTTCCTCAAAAATACCACAATGTAAAATCATTATAAAAATTTGGCGTTTTCACGAGTGTCAAGTTCAAGGCTTTTTTGAAATTTTAGAATTGAAGTTTTACTACTAAGTAGATTGACAATTTTAAATTTACGATTTACGATTGGTGGACACCTGAAAATAAATTAATTAATTAAAAGTAATTGTTAAGAAACTTTTGTATAACTACTTATAATGAGTATTTTAAAATTTCAAAAGTAACGAAGAAATTGGCACTCGTGAAAAACGCCAAAAAAATAAGATTAATAATTAAACAATATTTTAACACAATAACAGTTTAATTAATAAAAACACAAATCAAACTAAAGTATAAATTTTCAAACAAATTAAACTAATTATGAAAAGGCTAAATAAATTTTTAATCCCTGTGTTAGTAATATTTTTTTTTGCAAGCTGTAATTCAGAAAACGGAGAATTAATGGGAGTGCAAGGAAGAGATGACTGGTTTGAGCCAGACCCACATGGCATGGTATTCATTCCACAAGGGAGTTTTCAGATGGGACCAAACGACCAAGACGTTCCTTTTGCTATAAATGCAAAGCCTAAAACAGTATCAATAGATCCATTTTGGATGGATATTACTGAAATAACAAATAACGAATATCGTCAATTTGTTTACTGGGTAAGAGATTCAATGGCAATGAGACTTTGCATTAAAAACGGAATGGAAGACTTTAAAACCAAAGCAAAAGAAGACGAATTAGACCCTGAATTTTACGACCATAGTGATCCTAATGAATGCCATCTTAATTGGGAAGAAAGAGATAACCTTTGGAAAAAAGGTAAAGGTTCGGAAGAGGTAGGTGCAGCAATAAAAGACATGTATTACTCTAAACAAGACCGAACATACGGCGAAAAAAAAATAGATACTCGTAAACTTGTTTACGAATACTATTGGGTAGATTTAAACCAAGCTGCACAAAGAACAAATGCTTATGTTTACGATGATTTAGGAGGAACAGGCGACATGCCAGAAGGACATTATGAAGGTTCAATAATTGATTATGATTATGATAATTACGGTATTTCAGATGATTTTGAAACAAGAGACCAATTAGTTCAACACGCTAAAGTGCCTATTTATCCAGATACATTGGTTTGGATGTCTGACTACACTTATTCATATAATGAGCCTATTACAAGAAAATATTTTTGGCACCCTGCTTATGATGATTATCCTGTAGTTGGAGTAAATTGGCATCAAGCAAATGCTTTCTCTATCTGGAGAACAAATATTATGACAAATTATCAAATCTCTCAAGAAAAAGCTCCTTACGAAGATTACAGACTTCCAACAGAAGCAGAATGGGAATATGCAGCAAGAGGAGGATTAAGAGTATCTATGTATCCTTGGGGTGGACCATATACAAGAAATAATACAGGTTGTTTCCTTGCAAACTTCAAACCACTTAGAGGTAGATACGGAGTTGATCTTGCAAACAGAACAATATCGGTAGGAGTTTACGAACCAAACGAATGGGGATTGTATGACATGGCAGGAAATGTAGCTGAATGGACATCAGGAGCATTTGATGATGCAAGCTATTCCTTCACACACGACATAAATCCAGACTACAAATACAACGCAACTATAAAAGACAAACCAGTTAAGAAAAGAAAAGTTATCAGAGGTGGTTCTTGGAAAGATATTGGATACTATTTACAATGTGGAACAAGAACTTATGAATATCAAGATACAATGAAATCATATATTGGATTTAGATGTGTGCGTTCTTACTTAGGAAGAGAAGCTCAAGGTTGGAACACATTAGACTAAAAAACGCTTACAAATAAAAAAAAAAAACCGCAATTGCGGTTTTTTTTTGCAAAAAAGGAACTTATTACAAATATCACGTAAAGTATGTTTTACTTTGCATGATAATATAAAGAAGAACTATAATTTAGGCTCAAAAGTTATTAACAATAAGAAAGAAAATAGTTATTGTAATTTGCCTGAAAATAAGATAGTTCCATAGTTTTATTAACAAGTTTTCTTTTTCTTTTTCCTTTTTTATAAAAATGGAACATAATTTGATTACGTAATCACATATTTAATTAATTGGAAAAATTTTTGTTTTTAAAAATAAAAATTATACTTTTGAAACTTTAAAAATACAAACAATACAAACAATTTTTTTACTAACCTAAACTAAAAATTAAAATTATGGGTTTCGCAGAATTAACGCAAACACAAGGATGGAAGAACTTCATGGGGAAGTTATATGGGCTTGGAGCCGCAATTGTAATATTAGGAGCATTATTTAAAATTACTCACTGGCCAGGAGCAACAATCATGTTAACAGTAGGTCTTGTTACAGAAGCTATTATTTTCATATTTTCAGCATTTGAACCAATTCATGAAGATATTGACTGGACAATAGTCTATCCTGAATTGGCAGGAATTTCAGAAGAGTCTGAAATAGGTATTCCAATAGACAAGGGAGTAGCAGTAGCAGTTGCTGGTGGTAGCATAGGCTCAAGCGAAGCAATTACTAAATTTAATGACATGCTTGATAAAGCAGGTGAAAAAGGTATCTTCGAAAAATTCTCTACAGGACTTAACAACCTTAACGATAATGTTTCAAACCTTAAAAATTTAGAAGATGCAACTGTCGCAACTAAGGATTTTGCAAATGATGTAAAAGCTGCTTCTAAATCTGTTACAGGACTTTCTAACGCATACAGCGAGTCCACAGATGTTTACAAACAATCATCGGAGAATTTGAATATGTCAGTAGAAGTTTTAGCAGATGCTTATTCTAAAACGTCTCAAAAAGTAGCAGAAGGTAATGATAATGTAACAAACGCATATCAAAAATTAACTGATTCAATGAATATTGATTTTACTTCGGTAGCAGATGGAAATAGTGTTTACAACGAAAATATTACATCGCTTAATAAAAATCTTTCGGCAGTAAACGCAATATTCGAAATGCAATTAGACGATGCGAACTTAGAAGAAATGATTAAAGATATACAACAATCAGCTGAGTTCTCTAAAAAATACAATGAAGAGGTTTCAAAACTTGGTGACCGACTTGAAGCACTTAACAATGTTTACGGAAATATGCTTTCAGCAATGAATGTAAACGTATAACAATGGAAAAAAACCAATTAAATTAATTATTCATTTTTAAAACTTATATAAATCATGGGTCACGGAAAAGCAAGTCCAAGACAAAAGATGATTAACATGATGTATCTCGTGTTAACCGCTTTGCTTGCACTTAACGTTTCTGCCGATATTCTTAATGCTTTTGTTCTCATAGACTCAAGTTTAAGAACATCTAAAGAAAGTGTAGAAGATAAAATTGATGCCTCTTATCAACAATTTGTTAATGCCGAAGTAGAAAATCCTGTAAAAGTAAAACCTTGGCGAGAAAAAGCAGAGATAGTAATAGAGAAAGCAGATAATTTAGTGGAGAAGATACACGAACTACAAGTAAGATTAGTGCAAACAGCTGATGGTCCAGAAGGAGACCCTCATCACATATCAAAAAAAGATAATACAAGTGTTGGAGGTCAAGTAATGGTATTAGAAGGAGGAGGTGAGGAGTTAAAAACATTAATTAACGAATATAGAACATTTTTAATTGAACAAGCAGGAGGAGACTCTACCAGTCTTGCTAAAAGTTTTCGAGCTATTTTGAATACCGATGCTCAAAAAGGTTCACATGGCGATGAAGAAGTTCCTTGGATAACAGCAAACTTTGAACATCTACCGTTAATTGCTGTTGTTACTTTAATGACAAAAATGCAAGCTGACGTTAGAAACGCAGAGTCTAACATGCTTAACCATTTATTGACTGAAATTGATGCTGGAACACTTAAATTTGATAAAATTGCAGGGATTGTTAGTGCACCTAATAGTTATCTTGCTGTTGGAGAACAATACGAAGCAGAAATTTTTACAGCAGCTTACGAATCAACAAAGGATCCAATTATTTACATACTAAGTGCTCCTTTTGATTCGGCAAAATATGCTTCTGGTGGATACAAAGATTTAACACCTTTGGACTCTACTCAAATTAAAGACGGAAAAGGTATTATTACAAGAACTGGTGGTTCTGCAGGAACAAGCAATATTTATGGATACATTGATATGAAAATGCCTTCGGGAGTATTTGAACCATATCCATTTGAAAGTAAATATCAAGTTGTAGTTCCTTCGTTTGCTGTTTCGCCAACAAAGATGAACGTATTTTACATAGGTGTTAAAAACCCTGTAGATATTAGTGCATCTGGTGTAAGAGGAGATGTTAGTGCTTCTATATCAAATGGTAGTATTACTCCACAAGGAGGAGGTTCTTATATTGTAAATGTAAGACAGGTAGGAGATGTTACTGTTACTGTAAATGGAGATGGTAATAGACTTGGTTCTAAACAATTCCGTTGTAAAACTGTGCCAGATCCAAGCCCAACTGTTGGTGGAAAAAGAGGTGGAAATATAACAAAAGCCTCTCTTAAAGCACAAAACTATGTAATGGCAAGTTTAGATAACTTTGTTTTTGACCTAAAATTTCCTGTAACTTCATTTTCTGTTTCTGTAACAGTTGGAGCCTTTACAGAGGATATACCTACCACAGGGGCTCAAATAAAACCTAATCAAAAAGCTCTTTTTAATGACATAAAACGAGGAAGTAAAGTTTATTTTGAAAACATTAAGGCACGTGCTCCAGACGGTTCTATCCGTGATATCGGTTCAGTTGCTTTTACTATACAATAATAAATTGTTTTTTGTATATAATACAATATTTAATTAAAAAAGAAGTTTTAATAATAAGAACAATTATTAATTCTTCTTTTTTTTTGATAATGTTATTCTTTAAAAATATCGTAACTACACAGCCAGTATCAAAAAAAAGATAAAAAATTAAAAAAAAAGTAGTA
>JAOZQN010000265.1 GCA_029932195.1 Bacteroidales bacterium
AACATTATATACGTAATAATCAATTAATTATAAACTCCGAAACTTCAGTAAATAAATTTGAAAAATATTATATCAAATATAAATAAAACTTTTGAAAGTCGTGTGCGACTGGGGATTATGTCTGTTTTGGTGGTGAACCCAAAAGCAGATTTTAATACCCTTAAAGAAGTTTTGGAACTTACCGACGGCAATTTGGCAAGCCACCTTAAAGCTCTTGAAAAAGTGCAATATATTGAGGTGGAGAAAAAATTTGTTGGTCGTAAACCAAAAACTATTTACAGAGCAAGCCAAAAAGGTAAAAATGCTTTTAAATCTCATCTATCAGCACTTGAAGATTTGATAAAAGGCTATTGATTTTTTTTTGCACACACGCTTTGTAATGCAAAGTGCTTTTTAGTATAGTGTAACTCTTCCTTGATAAACGCCGACAGGTCTTACAGACGCTGGCGGGTTTTTTCAACGAGCTAATTTACCTTAATATAAATAAATTTTAGCACACACTCGAATCATTAAATATCAGTTTCAAAACTTCATAATTTCAAAACTTCATAACTTCAAAATTTAAACAAATGAAAATATTAATAATAAATCCACCACATCAAGCAATAGGTAGCCGAGTTCCAAAAGAACATTTGCCTCCGTTGGGGCTTTTGTCAATTGCTGGTCCTTTGATTGACGCAGGACATGAGCTAAAGCTGTTGGACGCAGATTATTCGTATTTGAGTTTTACTCAGATAGTAAACCAAACAGCTGAATATTTGCCAGATACAGTTTTAATGGGACATTCAGGTTCTTCATCTGTTCAGCCAGTAATTTCAAAAATAGCAAATTTGTTAAAATTGAAATTACCTGAAATTAAAATAATTATTGGTGGCGTTTTTCCTACATATCATTGGGAGGATATTCTTAATAAAAATACGAGTATTGATATTATTGTTTGTGGTGAAGCTGAGGAAGTTATCACAAAATTAATATATGCAGTTGAAAATAATAATTCATTGGCAAATATTGATGGAGTAGCTTTCCGACAAAATAATAAACCAATAAAAACAAAACCTGCAAAAATAATTCAAAACCTTGATAATTACAGAGTTGCATGGGAACTAATGGACAAATATAATTATACTTATTGGGGAAATAAAAAAGCGGTAGTTGTCCAGTTTTCAAGGGGTTGTCCTTATCCTTGTAATTATTGTGGGCAAAGTATTTTTTGGCAAAAATGGAGACATAGAGACCCCGTAAAATTTGCAAAAGAATTGAGTATGTTGTATCATAAATATGGAGTTGAGGTTATCAATTTTGCAGATGAAAATCCTACTTCTAATAAAAAAGTATGGAAACAATTTTTGCTCGCACTTATTGCCGAAAATGTTCCATTAATTTTAGTTGGCTCATGCAGAGCTGATAATATTGCAAGGGACGAAGATATTTTACATTTATACAAAAAAGCTGGTTTTGAACGTCTGCTTCTTGGTATAGAAAATTATGATGAGAAGATTTTAAAGCAGATTAAAAAATCAAGCACTAAAAAAGACGATAAAACAGCAATTGAACTGTTACGAAAACATAATATTTTATCAATGGCAACTTATGTTGTAGGATTTACCGACGAAAAATTGAAAGATTATTTTAATAGTTTAAAACAATTATTGCTTTACGACCCAGACCAAATACAGCTTCTGTATGTAACTCCGCACAGATGGACTCCGTATTTTCACACAATAAAAGAGAAACAAATAATTGAATCTAATCAAGAAAAATGGGATTACAAACATCAAGTTTTATCAACAAAAAATATTAAGCCTTGGGTTGTAATTTTGCTTGTAAAATTTATTGAAGTAATAATGCAAAGCAGACCAAAAGCACTAAAAAGATTGCTGTTTCATAAAGATAAGGGACTTCGTAGAGCCATGCGATGGTATTACAAAATCGGCAGAAGAGTTTGGATAAAAGAACTTTTTTCCTTCTTTTTTAAACGGAAAAAATTAAAAACAAAAATAACTGTAAACGATTTCTGGACAGGTGATTAGTTGTCTAGTTATCAAGTTAAAAGTTGTCGGGTTGTCAAGTTAAAGGTTTTGGTTATTCACGTAAGCTTGGATATTTTTTTTCACACAACACTTACTAACGTTCCAAAGGAACTTAGTAACGTGGTACCTTGATAACCAAAGCCTAGGTAGCCAAAGTTTTAAAGTCTAAAGTTAAAAGCTCATTCCACTTTAAAGAAAATATATTTCTTTAAAATTGTATCTATTAATTTGCAATTCAATTAATTAGATAAGATTATTAAACTTTTAATTTGTATAAAAATAAAACGAATTTTAACCTTGAGAACTTTAAAACTTGACAACTTTAAAACTTTAAAACTTGATAACTTGATAACTTGACAACTTGATAACTTAATAACTTGATAACTTGACAACTTGACAACTTGATAACTTTTAACTTGATAACCCAATAAAAAAATGATAAAAAAACTAATTCAATCCAAACGCTTTTCGTTAAGTATTTTCTTTTTTGTAGTTGCAATATTTTGCTTTTCATTAACTATTTTTAGGCAATATAGGACTCAAGAAAACATGTATATTTTCCTTAATTGGAACTTGTTTTTAGCTTTTATTCCTTGGGGGATAAGCTCATTATTAATTATTTATCCCAAAATGCAGAAAAAAATATTACTAATATTTATTTTCCCTTTATGGTTGCTATTTTTTCCAAACACTGTTTATATTTTAACAGACATTATCCATTTGAGACATACACATTATGGTCTATTTTGGTATGATTTATTTTTGGTTTTGACATTTGCATTAACAGGCTTATTGCTCGGGCTGATAAGTCTTTTAGATGTAGAAAAGATGTTGTTAAAATATTTTAATGCAAAGTTTACCACATTAATAATTGTTGCAATAATTTTCATTAGCAGTTTTGGTGTCTATCTCGGTAGATTTTTGAGATGGAATAGCTGGGATATTATAAATCAGCCATTTACACTTTTGTATGACATAGCACACAACATAATTTTTCCGTTTAAACACACCAAAACTTGGATGGTAACAATTCTGTTGGGAATACTTTTAAATATAATATTTTGGACAATAAAATTTATACGATATGAAAGTAAAAATGATTTTACCAGCTCTAATTGAGGCAAAAAGTCCACTTTGGCGACCAATAAAATACTCGCTATTTCCACCTTTGGGACTTGCTACGCTTGCTGCATTTTTGTTGCCAAACGACGAGATAACTTTGGTTGATGAGCATGTGGAAAAAATAAAATATGATGACAAACCAGATTTGGTTGTTATTCAGGTGTATATAACAAATGCTTTTAGGGCGTATAAAATTGCAGATTTTTATCGCCAAAAAGGTTGTTATGTGATACTTGGAGGTTTGCATGTAACCGCCTTGCCAGAAGAGGCTGCACCTCATGCAGATAGTATTTTTCTTGGTCCGGCAGAGCAAAGTTTTCCTGAATTTTTGAGCGATTTTAGAAATAAAAAACCAAAAAAAAGATATATTTCAAAAGAAAGAACCATTCAGGGACTTTTGCCAATAAGGCGTGATTTAATAAAAAGGCATAAATATTTTGTGCCTAATTCACTCTCGGTAACTCGGGGTTGTCCGCATAGTTGCGAATTTTGTTATAAAGATGCTTTTTTCAAAGGAGGCAAGTCGTTTTATACACTTAGAGTTGATGAAGCTTTGGCTGAAATAGACAGACTACCAGGAAAAACATCTGTATTTTCTTGACGACCATCTATTTGGAAATAAGAGGTTTGCATCAGAGTTATTTGAAGAAATGAATGGAATGAATAGAGTTTTTCAGGGAGCGGCGACTGTTGAATCGGTAATAAAAGGAAATTTGGTTGAAAAAGCTACAAAAGCAGGTTTGCGAAGTCTTTTTGTGGGATTTGAAACTCTAAATAACGGTAATTTGAGACAATCAAATAAGCATCATAATATTGGACGTGATTACGAATTGGCAATAAAACGACTGCACGACAATGGTGTTATGATAAATGCAAGTTTTGTTTTTGGACTAGACAGCGATAATAGTGATGTGTTTAAAAGAACTGTTGAATGGGCTGTAAATAATGGTATTACAACTGCAACTTTTCATATTGCAACTCCATATCCTGGAACAAAATTTTACGACAAAATGCAAAAAGCTGGTAGAATAACCACAAAAAACTGGGATTTATATGACACAAGACATGTTGTTTTTAAACCAAAAAACATTTCACCCGAAGACCTTAAACGTGGCTATGATTATTCCTACAAAGAATTTTACAAATATAAATCAATTTACAAAGCAGCAATGCACCATAAAGCACTAAAACACAAGATAAAACATTTATCCTACACAGCTGGCTGGAAAAAGTTTGAACCTGTTTGGAATTTCATAATAAAAACAGAAGGTTTGAGATACACACGACCATTTTTGGAGGCGGTTTTATCAAAAGTTAGAAAATAAATAATCAATTATTTTTTAATAACCACTTCCAAAGAGGAATAACATAGATTTTTTTACCTTCTTTTATTATTGTCTCATTTTTATCGTTGTTTATTAGAACAGACTCTGAGGTATTTGTTTTTTTCATACCCTCTAATAGTCCATTTACTTCTCTTTTTAAAGTGTCAGTATTAGTTAAATCGTAGGCAACATTTATTAATTTAAGTTGTTCGTTGTGGATATAAATAAAATCTATTTCTTGCTTTGATTTCCAGTAAAATATTTCTTTTGTAATTTTACGAAGTTGCAAAAATACTATATTTTCAAATTTATGACCAATATCTGGACTTAGACTAATTGCTGTTTTAAATCCTATATCTACTGAGTATATTTTTTTAGGATTTTTGGATTGCTCTGCTACCGAACGAGAATATATTGGCATTGAAAACACTGCGTAGGCATCTTCTAAATATTGCATATAGTTATACAATGTATTCTTAGATAGTTTAATACCTTGTGATTTTAGATCGTTGAATAATTTATTAAAACTAAATAATGTAGATATATTTGTGAAACAATATTTTACCAAATATTTCATTAAATAATGATTAGTTATTTTGTAACGTTCAATTAAATCTCTGTAAATTATTAAGTCTATGTATTCTTGTAAGGTTTGACGAGCAAATCTAATGTTTCCGAAAAGCAACTCTGGAAATCCTCCATATTGTAAATATTTTTCAAAATAATTTATAATTTGAGATTTACTTTTTGAACTATAAATATTTATTTTCACATCATTAAACAACAAATATTCTTTAAATGAAAGCGGAAAAATTTCAAAGGAAAGAGTTCGTCCACGTAAATTTGTAGCAATTTCGCTACTTAATAGTTTGGAAGATGAACCACTTATAAAAATTTGACAATTTTCTGTATCGTAAAGCCTTCGAACAAATTTTTCCCAATTTTCCACAACTTGTATTTCGTCTAAAAAGAAAATTACTTTTTCTTCTTTTTTATTAGGAAAAAGTTCGTAATAAGCCTCCAAAAAAAGAGATAAATCTTGTAAATTAAAAGGATATATTCTATCGTCTTCAAAGTTAAGATATACAATGTTTTCTATGGGCATTGTTTTACGTAAACGCCTTATTGTGTTATACATCAAATGCGTTTTTCCACTACGACGAACTCCTATAAAGGCTATTATTTTATTACTTGATAACGGAAAATCTACGTCTCTTTCAAATACATAATCAAAACTTCGTTCTTGATTATTAATTATTAATTCTTTTAATATTTCTTTTTTCATGTTTCCCTTTTTAAAGGGACAAAAATACACAAAAGTTTCCTTATGAAAAAGGAAACTGTTGTTTTTTTTAAAAGAATTTGTATTTCATAATAAAAACAGAAGGTTTGAGATATGCACGACCATTTTTGGAGGCAGTTTTATCAAAAGTAAGAAAATAAGAACTGAATAAAACTATTCTTTTAAAAATCCATACTCATATATCTTTGGTTCTATTTTTTTAGCCAATAGTTTTAATTTATTTCTCAACTCTGTTATCAGTTTCATGTATATCTCATCATTGCTTTTACTGTTCATTCTTCCTTTTGCACTTCTTCCCTGAAAATGTGCTCGAATATCGTAAAATGAAGAATTTACATTACAATTTGGCTGTGCATGATAATATTTCCATAATTCTCTACCTGCATCAAAAACTGTTTGTGCTTCTTCGGAAAACTTTAAAGGAATTGCATAATGAGGTGTAGGTTCAGAAACTGTAAAAATATCTTGTTTGTTGTCTTCGGGTTTAATTTTTCCTTTAATAAAATTGCTCATAAAATTGCTATCAAACTTCTCTCGGGAGTTTACTTCATTTTCTGAAAACGGTATCCAGTTATTTATGCCTTCTTCCGAGCTTATTTTGTTTTGACTATAAAACAAAGTAAATACCAGGCAGTCATTTTGAAACTCTTTATCTTTTTGCCAATCATCGTTGGGGTATAAAAACTGGTCACGGTCGTTAAGCCAAGTTGCTTTTATGCTGTGGCGGACGGAAAAATAAACAGAAAGAGGAATTAAATTATTTTGATTTATTCTTATTGCTCCACTACGTGCCGTTTTTTTTATTTGTATAAAAACCTTACTCTGATTTTGAAAATCTGGTGGGTAGTTAGAAAGAAGTCCTATATTCTCGGTTGTGCTTATCTGAAACTTGACAAACCATTTGTTTATACTTTTAGGCAATCTGCCATAAAAGTATTTTTCACCATTTTTCTTACCACTTTTTCCATAAACATTGCAGGCTATATTTTCAATCTTATTTTTTTTGGATAAATCCCACATTGTTAAGCCAATAGGAAACTGACCTTTTACATTATCAAATGTGTTTGAAGATACTATAAAACCTTTTAAATATTTTGCAAGAAAAAATTCTTTAAATTTTCTGAAATTAGAACCTTGAATAAATGTTAATTTTGAGAATAGAGTTAAATTACAATCTGGTATCCTTTCATATATCTGAGCTATAAAAAGTGTAGAAAGTTCGTTGGTGGCATTTCCTATTTTTGTTTTAAAATACTTATTGGCTTTGTTTTTTATAGCTACACCCGATTTATTTTTGCCTGTTCCTGTAACTGTTTGTGCTGTTGCAGCCTCAGCATAAGGCGGATTAATATAAACTACTAACTTTTTTCGTTTTTTAGGGTCGTTAATTATATTTTGTAGCGGTTGTGGTAGTTTTGTAAATTCATCATTCAAAAAATCAAATTGAAAAACATGGTCTTCCAAAAGGTTTGCACCATTTTTAATTCGGGATTTCATTACTTCTACGTCTTGCTGGTCGAGTGTAGAAGCCCAAACATTGTATTTGTTTGTTAGTCCGTTTAACAAATTTCCTGTTCCTGCTGCACAATCCCAAATATAATATTCATCTTGCCAATCTTCACCTAAAACATCGGTCAGGTATTTTTGCGAAAGTTCTACCCAGATTTGAGGCGTAAAAAAACTCCCTTTTCGTTCTCTTACGTCTTGCGGAACAAGTAAATCTCTGCGTTTTATAATATAGTCCCAGTATTCTTCTTTGGGCGGACGTTCGTATTTATTCCAAAATTGATTATGTGCTTTCTGACTATCGTTAAAAGAAGCCGATTTTGAGTTGAACATTCCCAGTTCATCAATTTTACGGTCAAGTTCGTATTTATCTTTTTTTAGTATAACAAAAAGTTTGTCTCTAAGTGTTTCATTTTCTTTGGATAACAAATCGGCAAGATAAAAATCTCCATCAATAATTCCTGTTTTTTTTGCAATATCCCAATTTACTGCAATTGAGGGTTTTACTGCTTGTAACCATTTATTGTAAATAACTATAAAATTGTTTTTATCAATTTGTGTTTTTGTAATGCCAAATTTCCCGACAATAAAATTAGTTTTAATAAATTTTTTGAGTTCTTGCTTATCTTTGCTATAATTAAAAATAAATGTATTTTTATCCAGAATACTTTTTACCATGCCATATACCAACTCAAATTCTTTGGTTTCGTGGTTTGAAGGCGTAACATTCCAATTAAAATCGTTCAGGTAAAAAATATCGTGAATATCATTGTAAGGGATAAAAGCAATTTTTTCAGCATCAAAAGCACCCAACATTGCAGGTGGCAAATATTTATCAAAAGTGCGTGCTTTCCCAATTGTGAGTATTAATTGAACAAACGATTTATAAATGTCGGAAATTCCTTTCTTAGCTTCTGCCCAAAGTAAACTTTCTTGCTCCAAAAAATCTTTTTGGTTTTGGTGCATGGCAACACAAAAATCAACATCTCCAACTATTTTTGTATTATCATAAATCCAAAAATAATCTTTTGCGATTTTATTTTTTAACTCTTCTTCTCTTATGTTTAAATCGTATGCCATTATTTATTGTTTATTATTATTTTTGAAAAACGCTAATACTCAAATTGTTGTGAATCATGCGGATTGCAAAGTTACACACATTTTCTGGCAATTCCAAGTTTTTACTTTTGTTTTTGTTAAAATTGATTAGTGATTTTTTGATACTATAAAAAGAACAAATAATTCTGTAAATATAGAATTTATGGAAAAACTACTAATCTTTTAAAGGAAAAAAAAGAAGGATTGCGATACATACGACCGTTTTTTGGAAGCAGTTTTATCAAAAATAAAGTGATTTTTCAAATTGTTAAATTGCCTTATTGCAATATTAGGCTACTCTCGTAAAGTCGGATAAAGAAATTTGTGTAAAGCGTGGACGCCATAGCCGTCAGGTTAAGGATTAATCAGTTGATTTATA
>JAOZQN010000266.1 GCA_029932195.1 Bacteroidales bacterium
TTAATTTTATAAATTATTGATAATCAATATAAAATGAAGGCAAAAACTTTAGTAAATTACTCACTTTTTGGCATCATTTTAATTTACAATTGAAAAAAATCTATTCATATCAGCCGCAAACTTAACTGTAAATCCCCTAATTTAAAAAAAACTTGAATTTGCGGTAAAAGCGGTCAACACACATAAAATAAATAATTGTGAAAATATTAATAACCGTTGATCCAGAGATACCTGTTCCGCCTATTGGTTATGGAGGCATAGAAAGAATTGTAAGTAGTTTGTCTAAAAAGTATTCAAAATATGGACATGAAGTTTATTTACTTGCAAATCCAAATTCTACAGAAGATAGTGTAATTGAAGTTTTTGGTTGGAAAGGTCTAAAATCTAGAGGGAAAAAAAATATTATATTGAATGCAATCCAATTGTATAAAATCGTAAAAAGAATTAAACCAGATGTTATTCATAGCTTTTCTCGCTTATTATATTTGTATCCTATTTTCCTATTTACCAAAATAAAAGTAGTTCAGACCTATCAGCGTAAAATTAGCGTAAAATCTACAAATGCAGCCATAAGGTTAGGTGGAGGTAAAATAAATTTTACTTCATGTAGTAAATATATGCACAAAGGTTTTGATAGTATAGAAAAATGGAATACTGTTTATAATTTTACAGATACAGATTATTTTATACCTGATAATAATGTTAAGAAAGAGTATTTAATGTTTCTTGGTCGCATAGAGGATATTAAAGGGACAAAAGAATGTATTGAAGTTGCATTCGCAACAAACACAAAATTAATAATTGCTGGAAATATTCAAGAAGGACATGATGATTATTTTAATCAATATATTAAACCGCATATTAATAACCCTTTAATTGAATATGTTGGAGTTGTAAATGATGAACAGAAATTATATTATTTGCAACGTTCAAAAGCATTTTTATTTCCTATAAAATGGGAAGAGCCTTTTGGAATTGTCATGGCAGAAGCAATGGCATGTGGAACTCCTGTTGTTGGATTTAAAAGAGGGTCTGTTCCAGAAGTTGTTAAAGATAGAGAAACTGGTTTTGTTGTTAATAATATTAATGAAATGATAAAAGCAGTAAACCAAATAAATAATATAGATAGAAAAAAAGTAAGAGAGGATTGTATAGAAAGATTTTCGTTATCTATAATTGCAAATAAATATATAAATTTATTTAACAAATACAAAAATGTCATTTAAACAAAAAATTGGAAAGTTTTTAATTCCAAAGTTGCCTATTTCACGAGAAACTTTTGATATACTACGTTTTGAACTAAATGCCTACAGAGTTAATTTAACAAATAAATTCAATCCATTTGTTATTGTAAACAGACGTAAATATACAAAAAAAGATAACGTATCATTAAATATTGCAGCTGGTCCTTTTGGGGAAAAAGATTATATTAATATTGATATATTTAATCATAAAAATATTTCTTTTTGTTATGATTGTAGAAAAAAAATCCCATTCAGAAACAATACAGTTTCGAGAATAAGAGCTGAACATTTCTTTGAACATATAAACAATAATGATGAAGCATTACAGTTTTTGAAAGAATGTAATAGGGTATTAAAAAAAGATGCTGTTTTAAGAATAATAGTTCCTGATGTTTCTAAATTTATTTATGCTTATTTTTCAAACAAAGAAGAAGACTGGAATCGTATTGGTTTTTCTACTAAAAATTGGGAAAGCCCAATACATATATTAAATCATGTTTTTAGACAAAACGGAGAACATAAATTTGGATATGATTTTTATTCGTTAAAAAAACTAATTGAACAATTCAATTTTAAAGTTCATTTTTCCGAATATAGAAATTCAATAGATTCTAAATTAAATAACGATCAAGAAAATCATTCTCCATACTCTCTTTATCTTGATTGTGAAAAAAAATAAATTATGGAAATAAAAAAAATACTTTATATCCTATCTGGTAATATATCAACAACGCCAAGAGCTTTGCAATCAATAATTACAGCTCAAAAATATTATAAAGTTGATATATTAGGAGTAGAAAGAAATACCATTTGGAATAAAATAGATAAAGAGTTGGTAAAGGAATATCAGCTTAACTATAAAACAGTTTCGTTAAGCAAAAAAACATTATTTAGTTGGTTGTTTAGTTCAATTATTCATAGACTATCAAATAAACTTTATTTATTTTTAAAACATAATAGAAAAATAACTTCTTATGCAAGTTCAAAAGCGTCCGTTCTACTTATTAATGAACTCAAAGAATATGGTAATGAGTATAGTTTAATTATTGGTCATAGTTTTGGCTCTTTATATCCAGCCTATAAATTTGCAAAAAAAACAAATACTAAATTTACTTTTGATATTGAAGACTATCACCCTGGGGAAATAGTTCCAACAGATGCCGAGGACGAAAAAGCAAGACGCATTTTCTTAATGCAAAATATTTTACCAAAAGCAAGTTATATAACTTATGCCTCTCCGCTCATTGGAAAACATAGTTTAGAATTATTAAATAATTATCCTGAAAATAAACATCAATTAATTAATAATTGTTTTTCGCAAACAGAATTTCAGTTTACAGAGAATAACTCTGAGAAAATAAAATTTGTTTGGTTCTCACAAAATATTAGTGCGGGACGTGGATTAGAACTAGTTGTTCCAGCTTTGGCTAAATTTAAAGATAAAATTGAACTACATCTAATTGGGAATTTATATCAAGATTTTAATGATAATTTCTTATCAAAATATTCCGACTTTATAAAAATAACTCCACCTTTGCCACAAAAAGAATTAAACTTAAAACTTTCAGAGTTTGATGTCGGATTAGCAATTGAATTAAATACAGCTGATTTTAACAGGCAAATTTGCCTAACAAATAAAATTTGGGCTTATACACAATCAGGCTTATATGTTTTGGCAACCGATACTCTTGCTCAAATTATTTTTTTAGAAGAATACAAAAACATAGGTTTAGTTTCAGAACAAAATAAAGATAATTTTACTATTTCTATTGAAAAAATAATTAATAATATTAAAGAAATAAGAATCAATAAACAAAATCGTTTTAACTATGCTCAAAAGTTATCTTGGGAAAATGAAAATAAAAAGTTGAATGAAATCTGGAATAGTATTTTATGAAAAACATTTTAATTATATATCCACATTGGCCTCCGTCAAATTTGGCAGGAGTTCACAGAGCAAGATTAATCAGTAATTTTTTGCCAGATTTTGATTGGCATCCAATAATACTAACTGTAAAACACAAATATTATGAAGAAAAACCTGATTTTGATTTCATAAAAACAGTTTCACAAGAAACAGAAGTCATTTATACAGATGCTAGAAAAATTGGAAAAACAAGAATTATTGGAGATATTGGACTTCGCTCTTTTAACCATTTGAAAAAAGAAGCACTTAAAATAATTCAAGAAAGAAAAATTGATTTTATCTGGATACCAATACCATCATTTTACGTTGCTACTCTTGGTAGAATTTTGCATAACAAAACAAAAACACCATACGGAATAGATTATATAGACCCTTGGGTAAGAGATATTAGCAATAGAAAAAACATTCGTTCTAGATTAAGTAATATTGTTGCCAAAATATTAGAACCTTATTCGGTAAAAAAAGCATCGCTAATTTCTGGTGTTTCTACACCATATTATCAACCTGTTTTAGACAAAAATTTTAAGAATAAAAAAATTGAACATGTAGGAATGCCTTATGGTTTTGCCCCAAATGACCATAAAGTTGTTGTTAAAAATATAAAGTATCCTTGGGATAATTATTCTAAATGCAAACCAATTATTTATGCAGGTGCATTTTTGCCTTTGTCTGGATATTTTACAGAATTATTATTTAAAAATATAAGAAAATTAAAAGACGAAGGAAAATTAGACAGCCAAATAAAATTGTTTTTTATAGGAACAGGAAATTACGCACATAAATCAATAACAGAATATGCAAAAGAAGCTGGCATTGAGAATATTGTAATTGAAATAAGAGAGCGTTTTCCATTTCTTCATATTTTAAATCTTCTCTCAAATGCTTACGGTGTTATGATAATTGGTAGCACCGAAAAACATTATACTGCATCAAAAACATATCAATCTTTACTTAGCGAAAAACCTGTATTCACGATATTTCATGGCAAAAGTTCTGCTGTAGAGATAATGAATGAGTGTAATGCAGCAAATTATACAGTTTCTTTTTTTGAAAATAAAAATAAAGTTGATTTTGAAAATGAAATAAAAAAAACTTTTATTAATTTTGTAAATCAAAATAAAAAATGGCAACCTGACTTAAAAGCATTAGATAAATATTCTGCAAAAGAATCTGCACGGAAATTAATTGAAGCTATTGAAAAAACGTATAATTGATTTTTTTAATTTATAAAAATATGTGATCGCCACGCTTTGGAATCGAAAGAGGTATAAAAGAAACAATAAAATGGTATAAAACAACTTTATAATATTAATAAATGCGACAATTAATTGATAAAATAATTTCTTTTTTTGCAAAATTAAAGAAAAATAAGGTATTAAAACAAACTGATGTTAAATTAAATTTGGGAGCAGGATTGCAAGTAGCACCAAACTGGATAAATATTGATGGGAGCTATAATGCTTTTTTTTCTAAATTCCCTGTATTTTTTCTAAAAAAAATTTACAAAGTTTCAGGAGCAAATAAATATTACTCCGAAAATGAGTACGTAAAAATATTAAAAGAAAATAAATTTATTCATCACGAATTAAAATATGGTATTCCTTTTCAAGACAATTCCTGTGATTTTATTTTTTCATCACATTTTTTAGAACACTTACCCCTTTATGATGCAAATCATTTACTAAGAGAAATGTTTAGATGTGTAAAAGATAAAGGTGTTGTTCGTATTATAATACCAGACTTAGAATATGCTGTAGAATTATACAAAAAAGGTAAAAAAGATGATTTTTTGAAATTCTTCTTTACAGAAACATCTAATATTTACGAACATCATCACTACATGTATGATTTTGAGATGTTAGAAAAAAGGTTAAAAAAAGCTGGTTTTAAAAAAATACATAAAAGAAATTACAAAGAAGGTTCTGTTCCAAATATTGACATACTAGATAATCGCCCTGAAGAAACTTTATTTATAGAAGCATTGAAATGAAAAAACTCGCCATAATCATAACACACCCAATACAGTATTACTCTCCACTGTTTAAACTTTTATCCGAAAGAAATAAAATTCAGATAAAAGTTTTTTACACATGGGAGCAATCTAAAGAAAAAGTTTTTGACAAAAAATTTGGACAAGAAATAAAATGGGATATTCCTCTTTTAGATGGCTACGATTGTACTTTTGTCAAAAATATTGCAAAAAAACACAATTCTATAAGTTTTAAAGGAGTAATAAATCCAACTTTAAATAAAGAAATTGAAAGCTGGAAAGCAGATGCAATTCTTGTTTTTGGCTGGAATCACCATTCTCATTTTAAGGCAATGAGGTATTTTAAAGGCAAAATTCCAGTTTATTTTAGAGGGGATTCTACACTAATTGATGAGGTTGCAGGATATAAAACTATTTTACGCAGAATTTGGCTTAAATTTGTATATCATTATGTGGATTTTGCTTTCTATGTTGGACAAAATAGTAAAAAATATTTTTTAAAACATGGACTTAAAGAAAAACAACTCATTTTCGCTCCTCACGCCATTGATAACAAACGGTTTTATTCTAATTCAGAAGAGAATATAAAAAAAGCAGAAAAATGGCGAACAGAGTTAGAAATTACAAAAAATGATATTGTTTTTCTATTTGTTGGAAAATTTGAAAGAAAGAAAAATCCACTTCTGTTAATTGAAGTTGCAAAACATTTTCCACAACATAAATTTTTATTTGTAGGAGATGGAGAGTTTGAACATAATATGAAACAAAAAGCGGGTAAAAATGTTATATTTTTACCATTTCAAAACCAATCTTTAATGCCTGTAATTTACAGATTAGGAGATGTTTATATTTTACCGTCACAAGGTCCGGGAGAAACTTGGGGCTTGGCAGTAAACGAAGCAATGGCTTGCAAAAAAGCAATTCTAGTTGCAGATAAAGTTGGTTGTGCTATTGATTTAGTTAAAGATAATGAAAACGGTTTTATTTTTAAATCAAATAATTTAGAAGATTTAAAAGAAAAAATTAAACTTTTTGAAAATAATTATACTAACTTTGGCAAAAAGTCATTAGAAATAATTAAAAATTGGAGTTTTGAAGAGATTGCAAAATCTATTGAACTAAATTGCAATAAATTATAAAATTATGCAAAAATATTTTAACACCACAGGCGTTTGCAAACCCGAAATGCACTACATCGTAAACCCACTTCGAGGTCTGAAAAAGAAAATATATCAATTAATTGAAAATAAACAATATTTTATTATCCACGCCTCTCGGCAAACAGGCAAAACAACACTTCTGCATCATCTTGCCAAAATGATAAATGAAGAGAGTAAATATATTGCCGTAGTTTTTTCGTTAGAAAGTGCGGGCTATAAAAGTATAACAGAAAAAGATGCTAATTTTAAAATAATAGAAGCCTTGTATCTAAAGGCAAAAGAAGTTCTAAATAAAAATGAAATTCCTTCTGATAGCTATAATAATGATACAACATTTTTTTCATATTTATCAGAATGGACAAGCTCACAAAAAAAACAAATAATTTTACTGATAGATGAAATTGATGCCTTATATGACGATGTTCTCGTATCTATTCTCCGTCAATTAAGAAACGGTTTTCAAGAACGCCCCGCAGGATTTCCTTCATCAATTGCTTTGGTTGGCTTGAGAGACATAAGAGAATATCGTGAAAAAGCACGAGGTGAAGACGGCTCACTTGGTTCGGGTTCTCCTTTTAATATTAAGGCAGAGTCTTTTAGATTAGAAAATTTTAGCAAAAAAGAAGTTTTTAAACTTTTAGAACAACATACGATTTCTACAAAACAAATATTTCCAGAAACAGTAAAAGAAAAAATATTTGACTACACAAGCGGACAGCCTTGGCTCGTAAATGCACTTGCCCGTGAAATTGTTTATAGCATTTATGATAACGATTTTACAAAAAAAATTACTTTGCAAAACGTAGAACAAGCAAAAGAAAACCTAATACAACGCCGTGATACTCATCTTGATAGTTTAATTGATAAATTACAAAATCCGAGAATAAAACCAATTGTGCAAGGAATAATTACTGGCGACACAATAATTACAGATAATTTTAACAACGATTATTTATACATCAAAGACCTCGGAATTATTGATTACATTGACGGTGAAGTAAAATTTGCCAACAAAATTTATGCAGAAATTATACCAAGGGTTTTAAATTATTCTTATCAAATAAATATCCCAAAAGATTTTAGTAATAAAAATTGGTATATCAAAGAAAATGGAAGTATTGATATGAACAAACTTCTAAAAAAATATCAAGAATTTTATAGGGAGAATTCGGAGTCGTGGTTAGAACTTTTTAGTTATAAAGAAGCGGGACAACAATTATTATTAATGGCATTTTTGCAAAGAATAATTAACAGCGGTGGAACAATTGACAGAGAAATGGCAATGGGGAACGGTAGAACTGATTTAAAAATAACTTATAATAATGATGTTTTTATTCTCGAACTAAAAGTAAATCGCCGAACAAATGTAAAAGAAAAAGGATTATTACAATTATCACGCTATTTGGATAAAGCAGGACAAAAAAAAGGCTATTTAATTCTTTTTGAACCACGTGGGAAATCTACAAAAACGTGGGAAGAACGTATAAAATGGAAAGAGCTAAAATATAACTACGAAAATACTGAAAAATTAATTACTATTGTAGAAATGTAAAGAAATAGCCTTTTGAAGAAATTGCTAACGCTATAGAAATTAAAATAAATGAATAAAATTCCCAAAATATCAGTAATTCTTCCTGTTTATAACGGAATGAATTATCTCAAAGAATCTGTGGAGTCGGTTCTTAATCAAGATATTGATAGTTATGAATTTTTAATTTGTGATGATTGTTCTACTGATGAGAGTTTTGAATTTTTATCAAAATATCAAGATGTAAAAATACAATTATTTAAAAATAAATCAAATAAAGGGCTTTTTCCTACTCTAAATTTTTTGATAAAAAAAACCAAAGCTCCTCTAATTCATTTATGGGCACAAGACGATATTATGTATTCTAATTGTTTGTCTGAAACAATAAAATTTCATGAAAAATATCCAGAAGTAAAATTTAGTTTTTCTCGCTGGCATACAATAAACGAAACAGGAAAAATAGTTGATAAAGGTTTTGAAATAAAAGACCATACAATTTCACCTCTCGGACATGCTAAAAGTTCTATTCTATATGGAAGTATTGCAGGAAATATTGCAAATGTAACTCTTGTAAAATCAGCCGTAGAAGCTGTTGGATATTTTAACGAAAACATGAAATACGCCGGAGATTTTGATATGTGGTGCAAACTATCAAAAAAGACAGCAGTTGGCATGTCTGCCGGATATTTAATAAAACTCCGGCAACACTCTGGACAATTAAGCCGTAATTTAGAGGCTTCTTACAACAAACTTTCTGATAATTTAGAAGTGTATAAATGTTTTTTAACTCATTTTGAAGACGAGCAATTAAAAATTGCAAAAAGAGCTTTAAAGTGGAAAATTTATATACAATATTATAATCAATTATTATTTATCAAAAAACAAGGCAACAAACC
>JAOZQN010000850.1 GCA_029932195.1 Bacteroidales bacterium
CACGACAAACTTTTTATAGACGCATATGAAGGTTGTTTTGATTCCTAATTGGTATAAGTGTATTTTCGGCAACAGTTCTATTTTTATTATTCCAATCTACTAAGGTTTTAAATCCTATTTGCGGACGGGGACTTCTGTCAGGAAATGGCAATTTACTTGTTATGCTGTTAATATAAAATCCAGTAGATATATCAACACTTTCTGAACTCCTTTTTATGAAAATTACCCATTCAAAAGGCGAAACTTGTTGAACACTTGAACCTGGTATTTTATTCTTTAATGTAGATTTCAATTCCAAGGTTTCATGATAAATATTCTTACCACAAGATATTTCCAAATATAAATCCGGATTTGTATAAACTGATTTTTTACTTTCAGATAGTTCTGTTTTTTGAAGTTCTGATAACTCTTCGGGTAATAATACTTTTGTTATTTCAAATGAAAGTAAATCTGAAATATTTATTTCAAATTCGGTTTCGTCAATTCTCATTTTCAAGTATTTAATTGACGTGTTTTTGATATTATTGTTTGATGAAAGAAAATCTTTAAAGTATTTCTTTAAGTATTCGTCCGTATTAGCTTCTTCTGATTGAAACTTAATATTTTTTAGTCCATTATCTCTACTGTTGAGTTTAGTTTCAATAGTGTAGAAATATACGGACAAAAAATATTTTAAGTAATCTTTTTCTTTTAGTTTGGTCATAAATCAAATTAGAATAAACAATAAAACACTAAGAGTTAAAGTAAAAATCCCAATTACTCTCAATTTTTTTTGCTATATGGTATGCTAATAATGGAGGAACTGCATTTCCAACCAATTTATAGCCTTGTGATGGACTTAGTTTAAATTTTTTTCTTTTTTCATTTGAAGGAATAACAAAATTAAAATCATCGGGAAACGTTTGAACTCTTGCACATTCTCTTAATGTTAAGCGTCTTTCTTTTAGACCTTTTTTTAGTTCGGCATAATCTTGTCCACCATTATCAGTAGATAATCGTCTAAACTCAATGTTACCATGATGTTCTGCTCTTATCGTTGGTGCAAGTTTTTCTAAATTAATTTCTTTTTGACCTTGACAATGTTTACCCATAAATTTAGCCTTAGAATAATTCATCTGAGATAAATCAGAGCTTTCTTCTGGTTCTTTTAAATCCAAAAGAACATTCTTACATTTTGTAAAATTAGTCATCAGGTGTTCAACAGACGAATAGTGCATTTCTCCATTAAGTCTATGAGTTGCAACGGGGTAAGGGCTATATTTATTTAATATTTCTTTTTTTGATAATTCAAATAATGCTTCTTTTGTCAATGCTGATTTTTTTAATCCAATAAAAAAAATCCTTTCACGAGACTGAGGAATGCCAAAGTTCCCAGCATGCAATACTTGTGGTGATAATACAATATATCCCTCACCATTAATATTAGAGAAATCATCTTGAATAATGTTTTTAATTTCACCTAAATTTGCTAAACCTTTTATGTTTTCAGCTATAAATATATTAGGTAAAGTAATCTCTATTACATTTTTCATCCACATATAAAGCTTCCCTCTTGTCTCTTCTGTTGGAATTTCAGTTGTAATTATTTTACCGTTATGGTCTTTATGAGAATTAAATCCATTTCGTTTTCCTGCAACACTAAAATCTTGACAAGGAAACCCACCTGTTACTATTTCTATATTTTTAGGAAAAATATCTTTATTACCGGAATTATATTCTTTTACTAAATCTACTATACTTCCAACTTTAAATGTATTGTTGTCAATATTATTTCTTTTTTTAGAAAAATAATTGTCCCATGCTTTTTTTGCATTTTCACTAATATCATTTGCAAAACGAGTTTCAAAGATTGTTTCTTTTAATAAGTAGTGAGTTTCTGTTTCACTATCTATCCAATGTTTATTAATATTAATATTCAAAGTAGTTTTGGAAATTATAAACCCTCCTTCAAAGCCAATATCCATTCCGCCACAACCTGAAAATAATGATAGTAAATTCTTTTTCATACTATTTTTTCTTTAAATA
>JAOZQN010000851.1 GCA_029932195.1 Bacteroidales bacterium
TTTGTAATATATTCACAACCAGCTAATTACAACTCCGAAACTTCAGTTATTGATATAGTAACAATAATGAAAAAAAAAAATCATATAATTCAAAAATAGATATTTGATTTTTTTTTGCTTTATATTTGTTCTTTTCATAATTATTATTTATTATTCTGTTTTTTAAGTATTTTAGTTATTCCACTTTTTTTTATAAAAATATGAAGGAAATAATGTGTCAATATATTTATATTGTTCTTCATTAATTTTCTTAACCCAATCTGCATAGTAATAATCAATTATAAAAGTAGTATCACTAAGTAATTTTATTTTCCCAAAAGGTTTCCCCTTTGTCGGGTTTTCAATATTTAAATATGTTTTTTCTAATCCTCTATCAAAAACACAATCAGGATTTAAAGCCCAATAAAATATTATTTCATTATTAATAATCTTTGAAGGAAACCAATATATACAAGTTGGGTTAAATTGAAAATAAACCTTATTTAGTTCGAAGAATAGTGCATAAAAACTTCCTTTATCTGTCCAGTAGACTGGAAAAGGTTCTGTTTCTATCAAACTTATATCTTTGCTTAGTGCTTTTTGTGGTCTTACTCTCTTATTAATATCTTTTTTTTCAATAACAATTCTTTTAGCTTTTAATTGTTTTGAATTTGATTTAGACTGCTCGTTTTTAATGTTACAGCCTATTGAAAATATTAAAATTGTTATTAAAAGAATTTTGGTTTTCATATCTGTAATTTTAAAATTCCGATAGGTGAATATATTATTGAATTTTCTTTAAGCTCGTTTATCAAGCATTCATTGAATTTATTTAAAAATTCATTTTCATTTAATCCCTCTTCATCGCCACGAGGTAATGAAGTCCATGTTCCGTTAAGTTTTTCTGCTGATGATGAGATATTTCCATTTTTAATATCTTCAATAACTCCTTTTGCTCTTGGGTTACCAATTTCTTGTCTTTGTATTAGAATTAGTGCTCCTTTATCCTGATTTGTGGGATTGAATTTTGAAAAAGGAAAACTAATCCAAGTTTTATATAAAAATTGGTATGCCCCAGCAGCAGTTGAGGAAGTTATCCAACCTGGAGGTTTACTTAATGTTTTATTTGGGTGTTTAGAGTATGCTTCAACAGCGTCTGGATTTGTTGGGTTATATTCTAAATCTGTAAAGGTTATACCAGTATATTGAGCATTATAACCTAATGGCTCAGTTTGTCCAGGTCCAGTATTCTCGGCATACCGAAGAGTTGCCAAAAAAGCCCTAACATTTAATTCTTCGGTAGTTAAACCATATAAAATATGAAAATTAGTATCATTTTTTGAAGACAAAATAATAAATGATGTAAAATTATAATTATATATATTTGTATTGTAATTAGACTTGTATTGTTGAAACTTTTCTTTTTCGATAGAAATAATCAATACATTACCGTCTACTTGCTCTATAAGTTTTCCTGTATTAATATCATAAAATTTTGTTCCTAACGTTGGTTGTTGTTTTTGCTCCGCCCATCTTGGCATAATTCTTGGTTTTGTAACTTTGCTTGCATCAATAACTCGACTGGCATCAGTTATTCGTGGGTTGTAAAATTTTCCGCCTTTGGAAAACGGATTTTTGTAATTTGACATAATTTTTTTGTTTTAAAAATAAAATCAATACAATTGAAAAACTATTGTAATTCAATTGCATTGATTTAAAAATTAGTTATTTATTGTTATTTGCCCAGCATCACAACAATTTCCAAGCATAGTTTTATAGGCTTCGGCTTGTTGGTCTTGTGGGAGTTTTTGAATAATTTCTAATGCTAAATCAATTTTTTTCCTTTCTAATTCCATATTTGCTATATCGCTTTGCAATTTATTATTTTCTATTTGTATTTTTTCTGCTTCTGCTTCTTGTTGGAGTTGGTTAAAACAATCCAGAGCGTCTCCTTGTCCCAGAAGTGCATCTACTATAACAGCGGGAGTTCGTAAAGTATTACGATTTACATTTAAAATAACACCAGGGACTTCAA
>JAOZQN010000267.1 GCA_029932195.1 Bacteroidales bacterium
AGTATTTTAAAATTTCAAAAGTAACGCCGAAATTGGCACTCGTGAAAAACGCCCTATTTAATTAGTAGTCAGTAATACATAATGTTAAATTTTTAGCATTGATTTTTTTATTTACTACTACTTGTTATATTGCAAATACTCAAAAAAAGTGTAAGTTATAACAAGATTTAATTTTTATCGAAATTATTTTTTTGTATTTTTTTTTATAATCAGTCATTTTTCTTTTCTCTAATTTATTAAAACCTAAATATTTAAAATTTTAAATAATATGGCAGAATATATCCCTTTCGCAGAAAACGTTGAAGTAAACGGACAAACAGTATTATCCGTAATAAATGGCATAAATCAAATTTTTGCATCAAATATGCAACAAATTTTGGCCTCTAATGGTATAGCTTCTCCAAAATCAGGAGAGTGGTATAGCCAAAAAGCATGGTTGCTTGCATTTAAAGAAATAGGAGAAACTATTGGAGATCACACACTTTTTGCAATAGGAAAATCTATTCCAGAAAATGCTGATTTTCCAGAAGAAATAAATGGGTTAGAAATTGCTCTAAGTGCAATAGACCAAGCATATCATCATAATCATAGAGGCGGAGAAATAGGATACTACAAACTTGTAGCCTTTGACGAAAAACGGAATGAAGCAAAAATGGAATGCAAAACACCGTATCCATGCTCTTTTGACAGAGGTATAATTAGTGCAATGGCAAGAAAATTTGCACCAGTAAATTCTATAAGCCAAGAAGTAGAACTTGACATGAGTAAAAAAAATAAAGATAGCGGATCGGATTCAAGCTGGTATGTTATTAAATGGTAAAATGTTTTTTTAGACGCAAAAAATACTTGCTTTAATGAAAAAATTGGCATTTTTCACTAATGTGGTTACCCATGTAAAGTTATGCAATTTTTTTACTCAACACTTAGTAATGTCTCGTAGAGACCTAGTAACGTGTTGTCTTGATAACCAAAACAATTAGAACAGAATTTTAATTATATAAAAAACAAGAAAACAAGAAAAATATTTTTCTAAGTTTTTGAATGGGGTTTTGGTTTTATGGTTTATTCGTCCTAATGAAAATATACCAATATACCAATAAACCAATAAACTATTAAACTAATATACCAATAATATACCAGATATGAAAAAATATTTTTCTTACTTAACTATTATTTTGCTAATATTTATAACAACAGGTTGTTTGGAAGAAGGTGTGCCACTTTTTTCTTTACGAAATATACACAACAAAATAATGGTAACAAACGACAGTGCTTATTTGCATGTTAGTGCAAATTTAGACACCGTAACTTTTAAAGGATTACAGGCAATAGATGGTGGTGTTGGGATAGAAGGATATGCTGAAGTAGAAGGAGATTTTTATGAAATTAGTGACTCCGTAGAATTAGTAGCTTATGGGCATTGTTGGAGAATAAATTCAACCGAAGATACAACGATACTACTATTTCCAATAATAACAGATTCTAAAACATATTTTAACGTAGGTTCAGATACCGCTAATGTTCAAGCATTAAATTTTAAAAGCGGATTAACTGGATTAGAAATACAAAAACAATATTTTGTTAGGTCTTTTGTAGTTACAGAGGAAAAGAGTACAGGAAGAAGAGATACTGGGTACAATCAGGTAGTTATAAAATTTAATTCAAAACTACCACAAGATTTTTGGCTTTATTCAGGAGATATTAACTCTGGAATGGAAGTAAGAGAAAATGCAGTTTCATTTGTTCTTAACGAAGATGGAAAAGATTACGCATACATTACCACAGGATACAATGGCTTTCAATTATTAGAAGATACATGGAGATATGACAACGAAGAAGGAACATGGCAACAAAAAGCTCCATTTGGAGGAGTTGCAAGAGAGAAAGCTGTTGGTTTTGTTTTAGATAAAGGTGAAGGAATGGGAGAAGAAGCCTATGTTGGTTCTGGAGTAATAAAACACGAAGGAACAATAGACCCAGACGAAGATATAAAATATGACTTTTATAAATATAGACCATACGCAAATACTTGGAGTTCTGACGTAGCTCCGCTTCCTGTAAATATTAACAGATATGATGCTGTAGGTTTTTCTCTGACAGTAACTAAAACTACTGGCGAGGAAATTCAAAGAGGTTATATTGCTTTTGGAAAAAGAAGAATGCATAAACTTGATATACATGAGTATAATTATGAGGCTGATACAGTAGATTCAAAAACTGCCTGGATAAAAAAAAAGAGCTATCCTGATGAAAAGTATGGAGTAAAAGAAGCTGTTGTTGCTGTTGTTGATAACGTGGCAGTAATTGGTTTTGGTTTAAAACAAAATAAGAGTAACGAGCATGATATATCATACACAAATGATTTTTATATATTTGACCCAAGTAATACTTCCAGTCCTTGGAGAAGTATCCCAAACTGTCCAGGAGAACCCAGAGCAAATGCTATCGCTTTTGGAATGACCTACGAAAGAGATGGAATGCAAAAAAACATGGTATATGTAGGAACTGGACGTGGAGACAATCTCGGAGCAGATACTCTATATAACGACTTATGGGGCTACGATTTAAACCAAAATGAATGGTTGCCTAAGTCAGAAATTAGAGTAGGAAATAATGTTGCTTTCGCAAGAGAGGGAGCAGTAGCTTTTGCTATAAACAAAGAAGATGTGTTTTATGGCACAAATGTGAGAGGATTTGTTGCAACAGGACGAAACAAAGAGGGAACATCTGGAATGACCAAAATGTGGGAATATCTTCCTTAACAGTAATTTAGTCAAAGGGTGACTTAAAGTCACCCTTTGACTATTTGCACATTAAAATTAAGTAGCGAATTAAATTTTTCCATATTCTAAATTTATAAGATATTTATTTTCAGTAAATTACTTTTAACTTTAAAACTTTTCAAAAACGTAAATATGAAAAAGATATATATTACAACAGCATTATTATTTATTACAATTGGATTAATAGCTCAAAAAACAGAGTATAGATACGGAGCAGTAAAATTCTTATTGATACACAATTATTCTATCCCGCTTGCAAGTAATGCTAACGTTTTATTTGACACTCCAAAAGGAGATATGATAAAAACTCGTGGAAGTGTGCTTAATTATGTTCCTGGATTTGCTTTTAGTTATAACTACAACCTTGATGCTAAAAATGATAAATGGGGACTTGTTCTTGGCTTAGAAGTTCAAAACAATGGATACCAGTCAAGCTATAAGACAACAAATCCAGAAAATACCTACCGAGCTACCGACAGATACAGAACTACAGCAATTGGATTACCTATATATCTAAAACTTGGAGACAGAAATATTTATAGAAATCAATCTTATGCAATTGTTGGTTTTCAGTATAATTACTATTTATATGTTCAAAATGTTAACACAGCAAATTGGACAACTCAAAGATTTTCTAGACTACTAGCAGGCGAGGAAAAAAGAGGTAGTGGTGTATCTTTTTTCTTAGGATATAACTACAATATTTATAATGTGCAGTTAGAATACTGGTTTACAAACTATGTTAATAGAAAATATATAGTTCCAGTAGAAGGCACAAATGCAGCTCACTATGCACAAACAAATTTTAGCAATAATATATTTATAAAAACAGGAATAAATATTCCTATGACAAGATGGCTAACCGCCCAAAATTGGAGAGCAGAACAAATAAGAAGATTCTTTAAACGAGGATAATTTTCAAGTTGCAGGGTTGCAAGTTACAAGTTGCAAGTTGCAAGTTACGCAAGCGGTGTAGAAAAACCTGCAACCTGTAACTTGCAACCTGTAACCTGTAACTTGCAACCTGCAACTTGCAACCTGCAACTTGTAACCCACAAATGAAATATCTTAAAATATTTATTCTCATATTAATTATTTCCCCTATAAGTTTTTCTTTTTCTCAAAAAAAGATTGATGAAGAACTTTTGTTGGCTACAAGCAACAATAACGATAAAAAAGTTTACGACCTTCTTAGAAAGGGAGCAGATGTAAACACCAAAACAAGCTACGGCATAACACCACTGATGTATGCAGTAGATAAATCTAACTATCAGATTTGTATTAAGTTACTTGAATACGGAGCAAATATTGACACAAAACCAGACTTCTCACCACCAGCACTAATTGCTGCCGTTAAAAATAACGATTTCAAAATAACAGAACTTTTAGTTATCAATGGAGCAGACCCTAATATTACCTACAATAAGGAAAATGCACTAACTTTTGCCCTCAACAACGAATACTACGAAATTGCCGACCTTCTTCTTTTTTATGGAGCTTCACCAGATGCTCCTCCATATCCAATTTTAGATGCCGTTCTTTACAAAGATACTGTAGCTGTAAATATGCTAATTAAATACAATGTAAATTTAGATATAACAACAGAAAAAGGTTCGTCGCCTCTAAAAATGGCATTAATTATTAACAGCATAGATTTAGTAAAATTGCTGGTAGAAAACGGTGCAAAAATTACAGACAAACACTTAATTTTAGCAATAGGAATGCACTACAACGAAATTTTTGAATACTTGGTAGAAAATAAAAATGAAATAGAATTAAAAAATCCATTGTTATACGAAAAAACTATTACTTCTGAGAACTACAAAGCCAAAAAAACATTAATAAAAAATGGAGCAAAAAGAAGTTACAAGCCAATTATCTCAAATACTGCGATAGGTTATGTAACTCAATTCAATACAGGTGATTATATGATGGGAGCAAGTATAGGTTTTCAAGAAAAGAGATATAAAATAGATTTCCTTGCTGGATTAATGTCTCGCACGTATTCAAAAAATACTTGGATACAACAAAACGAGCATTTATATTATCAGATAAAAGAAAGCAGAACTTTGGCTTATGCTGAAATAGATAAGCGTTTCAACCTTTTTCGAGACAGCGAAAACACAAAATATGGTATATTTATTGGAGGAAAATTTATTTATTCTTTTGGAAAATATAATGTTACTTTCACTAAATTTAAACCCGAATTTTTATATTCTCCCCAAGTAGGTGTTTTTCTAAAAACAGATTTTTTCTATTTACGATTTCACTACGAATATTTAGATTTCAAACAAATAAAACACAGTCCAAATAGATATAATATTTCTATTTATATTACTTTATAAAAAAAAGGCGTTTTTCATGAGTGTCAAGTTTAAGTGAAAATAAAACGAGCAGACTGGAGTTAGTTCTTTTTTCTTTTTCACTAAAGCTTTTTTGAAATTACAGAATTGAAGTTTACCTTTGTAAATGAGCATTTTAAAATTTCAAAAGTAACGATGAAATTGACACTCGTGAAAAACGCAAAAAAAAAAACGATAGAATTAAAAAAAGTTAAAAAACATCAAAATATCTAATTATTTGTATATTTGCAAAATTATATAAATTAAAATCCGTTTAGGAAGTGTTTAGCTTTTAATTAACTTATTATTCAGGCAAAAGTTAACGAACAACCAACAACTAAAAATTAACAATTAAAATTAAAAAACATGAAAAAGAACATTCTTATAGTAGCAGTACTTTTGATAACATTCACATTATCAACAAATGCACAGAAAACAGCAAATAGCGATCTAAAATGGTATAGTTGGGAAGAAGGCTACAAGTTAGCAAAAGACGATGGAAAAATAATGCTAGTAGATGCCTACACCGATTGGTGTCATTGGTGTAAAGTTATGGACGATAAAACATATTCGCAAGAATCTGTTATAAAAGCAATTGAAGCAGATTTTGTGCCAATAAAAATAAACCCAGAAAAAGCAGGAAAATATAAGTACGATGGAAAAGAATACTCAGGAAAACAATTAACTGCAAAATTGGCAAACGACAAATTTGGAGGTTATCCTACTACTTTTTTCGTATTTCCTGCAAAAAGCGAATCACACATGGAAGTTGGCTATTTAAAAGCAGATGTTTTTGTAGAGAAATTGGCAAAATATGCTGCAATGCAAGATAAAAAAGGAAAAGGAAAAACAAAAGGAAAAACTGTTAAA
Organism: Bacteroidales bacterium; assembly: GCA_029932195.1. Taxonomy (GTDB): domain Bacteria; phylum Bacteroidota; class Bacteroidia; order Bacteroidales; family JAOZQN01; genus JAOZQN01. The sequence goes on from JAOZQN010000267.1 coordinate 5,996, forward strand.
GAAAAAGGTAAAAGCAAAGTTAAAATAAATAAATAATAAATTTGTATTTATTAAGAATATCATGGTGAAAACATGTGTAGAGACAAGGCATGCCTTGTCTCTTTTTTTTCAATATTACGGGAGTAAATAATTGTGAAAAAATGAATATTACATCAAGAAAAAATAAAATAAAAAAAATATTTTAATGGCTGTTTTTGTTAATACTGGGACTGTTTTTTATAAGTATTATTTTTCGAGGAGCTATTTATAGAAGTGTAATAACTTATGAATCGGTAAGTATTAGAAATAATTATAATATTTACAACAAGCAACTTATCAATTTGATTGATGAAGAAATTAAGGACAAAAATAATCTTAGCGAAAAAGACATTATAAAAATAGGATTAAAAATTACGAATAAACAGCTAAATTTTACGGCATCAAATAATGATTTAGACCCAAATAAATTAGTAGAATCCAAAACAGCTCACTGTGTTGGATATTCTTATTTTTGTGCTTCGGTTTGTAATTATATTTTTGAAAAACAAGATATTAATGATGTATGGGTAGCCAAACCACGAGTAGGAAAATTGTTTTTACTCGGCAATAATATTCATCAATATTTTAACTCATCATTTTTTAAGGATCATGATTTTGTTACAATAGAAAATAAAAAAACAGGTGAAATTTTTGCTATAGACCCATCGCTAAATGATTATTTGTATATAAATTACGTGAAATTTAGGTAGTATGTAATGAATAATGGTTAACTTTGTTATAAACCAATGAATAATTTTGCTTACGCTTGAAATACAGGACTATACAAAATATAGAAGTATTGTTTTTATTTGTTTAGCTAAGTAGATAGACAGATATAAACGACACTTTTTTGTTTTGTAATATGCTTGTTATCAGGTGTAACCCAATCATAAATCATCAATTTAAAATTGTCAATTTACTTACTTATTTTTTGTTTTACAATATATTTATTACAGGCGTAAGCAAAATTATTCATTATTCATTGTTCATTATTCATTACTTAATCAAAATGTTAGAAGGAAAAGAAAAATTTATTTTTAGAGATACCGAAAAAACTTATATCATAAAAATAGAAGAACCTAAAAAAGGTTTTTTTAGCCGATTTAGAAGCAATCAGGTAGATTCTGAAATAATAAAAAAGCAAGAGATAGAAGAAAAACCTCCTTGCGAAGGTTGTCGTGCATTTATCACCGACCTTGTTGTTGGCGATCAATATGTTGAAAATCATATAAGTGAGGTTTATAGAATAGATGCTTATAGCGATTATGTGGGAGCAGGAAAATATCCTGATTGTAAAACAGCATTTCCAAATGCTGCCGAAGGAACTTTCGACGGACTTGCCGTAGATAAAGGAACACGAATAATTATTTATAGCAAACCAGATTTTAAGGGCAAAAAATTCTTAGACATTGTTGGTTCGGCAATAATTAATAACAAGCACTGGAAAAAAGACAAAAGATATAATACTTATATGAAAAAAAAGTTTGTAGAACCCTACCAATCAATGTTTCCGAAGCGTGTGAGGAAATGGAGCAAAACAAATATGCATAGTTGGACAACAGGTTCTATTATAGTAATATGTGATAAGTAGATTGATAATTTTAAATTTACGATTGGTTTACACCTGATTATCAATGCTTTTAATTTATTTGAATATACAAATAAATATGACTTTTTACTTAACGTAAGTGCTTAATTTAAAATAGAAACCCAACAGTATCTGCAACAAATTAAACCCAACAGCGTCTGCAAGACCTGTTGGCGTTTTGAAACAAATTAAACCCAACAGCATCTGCAAGACCTATCGGCGTTTGAAACAAATTAAACCCAACAGCGTCTGCAAGACCTGTTGGCGTTTTATCTCAAAAATAAAATAAAATGAATGAATTATATCCATTAAAATTTACTCCTATTTATAAAGAAACGATTTGGGGAGGAAATAAATTAGTCCAAAAACTTGGTAAAAATATTGATGCTACGAGTCAAGGCTCTCATATCAATAAAGAAAAAATAGGAGAAACTTGGGAAATCTCAAGTGTTCAAGAAAACATATCGGTAGTAGAAAATGGTTTTTTGGCAGAAAATACACTTCAAGAGCTTGTGGAAATTTATATGGGCGATTTGATTGGCGATAAGATTTATGAAAAGTTTGGAATAGAATTTCCGCTTTTAATAAAATTTATTGATGCCAATGCTCCGCTTTCAATTCAGGTTCACCCGAACGATATTACTGCAAAAAAACGACACAAAGCATTTGGCAAAAATGAAATGTGGTATGTTGTAGAAGCCGACGAAAATGCCGAAATAATTATTGGTTTTAATCAAGAAATAGATAAAGAAAAATACCTGAAAGTTTTTGAGAACAAGCAACTTGAACAAATATTGAATAAGATAAAAGTAAAAGCAGGCGATGTTTTTTATTTGCCTGCTGGCAGAGTTCATTCCATTGGCGAGGGAATATTAATTGCCGAAATTCAGCAAACCTCCGATATTACGTATCGTATATACGACTGGGAAAGATTAGACTCTAACGGAAAATCAAGAGAATTGCATGTAGATTTTGCAAAAGACACAATTGATTT
>JAOZQN010000268.1 GCA_029932195.1 Bacteroidales bacterium
TATTAAATTCTTATTTTTCAGATACAAGATTTGATTTCACAAATAAAAAATGGTTGATTTGTTCTCGCAATAAAATAATAATGATAAACAATGAAGATTATAAAAATAATAGAAGTGCAATTATTAATAGAGATAAAAAATACAATTCAATACCAAAACAACCTAGTGATTTAGCTATAAAAATAGATAGTTTAAGAATATCTGAATTTTTATGGATACCTGACACCACAAATTATGATGCAGAATTAAGAATAATAATACTCCATCCAGCTTATTCTAAAAAGCCACTTGTTGTTATAGACAACAAACCAATAAAATATGATTTTTTATTAAATTATTATAAATTAAGTGATATTTATTCTACAGAAATAGTTAGAGATGATAAATATGTTTCTCTTTATGGAATGCTAGCACAAAATGGTATAATAATTTTAAAAACAAAAAAATAATTAGAGAAAAATTAATTCTCAAATAAAAAATTCATTTAATTACCCCGACTTTTAAGTCGAGGATTAAAACAAACAACAATATAACAGGTCTTTAGACCTTTCTGAATGGTTTGCACTGAAAAACAAGCAAACATGCTGAATATCAAATAAATAATTTGATTATCTCAGATAAAAAAAAACAAATAATCAATTAAACTAAATAAAAAATGATTAAATTAATCACAGAAGTAACGAATGAAAAAGCATTAGAAAATGCTATTCAACGTTTTAAAAAAGAAGGAATTATACTTCCTACGTTCGCACAAATGCGTAATCCAGATTTAATTCCTGAGAAAATTAAAGATCAATTAAAAAATATTGGTCTTTGGGAACTAAATCCGTTAAACTTGTTCCGAATTAGCTGGAAAAACGAGCCAAAAGAAAAAGGTGGACTCTTCGGAGGAGTAAATCATATTGAATTACCAAAAGAATTAACAGGCGTAAATGCACGTATTGTTTTGCTTGTTGGAAAATGGTTTCCTACTGGTGCTCATAAAGTTGGAGCAGCTTATAGTTGCCTTGCACCGCTAATTACAACTGGTGGGTTTAATCCAGAACATCATAAAGCAGTTTGGCCTTCAACAGGAAATTATTGCAGAGGTGGAGCATTTGTTTCTAAACTTATGAACACCGAGTCGGTAGCCATTTTGCCAGAAGAAATGAGTCCAGAGCGTTTCGATTGGTTAAAAAATACTATTGGTTCTGAGGTAATTGCAACTCCTGGTTGCGAATCTAACGTTAAAGAAATTTACGATAAAGTTTGGGAAATTAGAGAAACCAGAGACGAATGTATTATTTTTAACCAATTTGATGAATTTGGAAATCCAGCATGGCACTATAACACTACTGGACCTGCTATCGAAGAGGTGTTTAACAAAATTAAAACTGCAAGTAGCACTATTTCAGGACTTGTTTCGGCAACTGGTTCGGCAGGAACAATTGCTTCTGGCGATTATCTTCGCACAATTTCACCGTTCGTAAAAGTTACTGCTTCGGAGGCTTTGCAATGTCCAACTTTATTGAATAACGGATTTGGTGGACATAGAATTGAAGGTATTGGCGACAAGCATGTTCCATGGGTGCATAATGCAAAAAATACCGATGCTGTTTCTGCAATTGACGACGAAGATTGCATGAGAATTTTACGACTTTTCAACGACGAAGTGGGTAAAAAACTACTAATTGAAAGTGGTGTTGATAAAGAAGTTGTAGAAAATCTACATTTACTCGGAATTTCAAGTATTTCGAACATGCTTTCGGCAATAAAAACTGCAAAATACTACGAAATGACTTCCGACGATATTATTTTCACAATGGCAACCGATTCTGCCGATATGTATCAATCAAGAATTGCGGAGGAAAATGAGGCAAAAGGAAATTACAGCGAAATTCAAGCTGCCAAAGATTACGACAGATGTATTCTCGGACAAGAAACAAACAACTTCAAAGAGCTTAAATTTACTGATAAAAAAGCTATCCATAACCTTAAATATTTTACATGGATTGAGCAACAAGCCAAAGAACTTGATGACCTTAATCAACTTTGGGAAGACCGCACAATTTGGAATAAATTATTTAACCAAGTAGATAGATGGGACGAACTAATTAACGATTTTAATGATAGAACTGGTCTTTTGAAAAACATGTAAGCATTTAAACATCTTTAATATAAATAACTGAAAATCAGCCCTTATATTAACAAACGATAGTATTGTTAATAAGCCTGATTTTCAGTTTTTTTTATAAACTTTGCCTATCGTATAGTATTTCTGAGACATTAACCCGACTTGCATTTCCCATTTTATAATTACTGTATGTTTTAAGTTTTAAAAAACGTGAATAAAATTTACGTTTTTTCATGTTTACAAAAGTAGTTAAAACCCTTAATATATCTGGGATATTGTAATGTTTTTTTATTTTGTAAAGATTGAGGTTTTATACGATTGCTAACAATTTATTTTTCTATAACTCACAAGATGCTGAACGTGAGCGAGTTGTAGGTGCGTGAAAAGTGAAAATGAAGTTTTTTTTTGCTAATTATCAGTTAGTTAGAGCTTAAATGTTTGTTTTTGCAATTTTACACTTAATTTTATAAAAACGTGAAAAATTTTACGTTTTTTTGATGTTCTTTTAGTAAAACGAAGTCTACAAAATAATCTTTTTTTTTATCTCATAAATTGACCTTTAGGTCTGTATTCATTAGATAGTATTTGCCATTTTCATATGATTTTCTCATTTGTGTAAATAAAAAGTTTTGCAAAAAAAGAAGTGTTACAGTTATTAAGATTGATTTTTTCATGGTTTTTTGATTTTTACGTTAATAAAAAAAAAAAAACTGCATAATAATTATAAAAATTAAAATGCAGTTTTAGTAGATATTTGAGTTTTGTTTAAAAAGTATAAATTTTTAGACTGTCCTCATATTCAAGTTATCAAAAATTATTTTACAATTACTTTTTTAGTTATTGTTTGGTTGTTAGTTGTAATTTCAAAGAAATAGATACCAGCTTGTAAATCGGAAGTATTTACTTTATAAGTATTCGTATTTACAGAAATATTTTTAACCATTTGTCCTGAGATATTAAGAACATTAATTTGATTAATATTTTCGTTTGCTACAACATTAAAGAACCCTGAAGTAGGATTAGGATAAATTGATAGATTATTGTCTAATTCATAAATGCCTACTAATGATGTCAATGGAACATCTACTGAAAGGTCTATTCCTGCTATTTCTACCAAGTCATCATACTCTTGATAAGTATTAGCTAAAACAGAAAAGAAATAATTTTCGTCTGATAGAGAAATAGTTGCCTCTCCATTTATATCTGTTATAATAAGTTCTCCTGCAATATCAATATATGCGTTCTCAATTAGGACATCATTATTTGCTTGTTCAAAAACTGTAAATGTAACAAGATTTGTTGGTATAGGATCTAATGCTATTGTTTCTGCGTCTGCACTTCCATCAACAACAACATTTCCTTCGGCATAAATATACCCACCTGCTGTTACATTATAAGGATAATCACCATCAGTAAGTTCTATGGTTGCTATTCCATCTATATCAGTTATTATATTTGTTTCATTAACATTTATATAAGCGTATTGTATTGGGTCGGTTGTAGCGTTATCGGTTACAGTAAAAGTAATTTCATAAGTTGGTATTAATGTTAAAGTAACTGTTTCTGAATATACTCCACTTATATCAAAACTTCCTGTTTCGTCTGAATATCCACTTGCAGTAACAAGATAATTATAACTTCCTGCTTCTAAACCAAAAGTAGCAATTCCGCTTGTATTTGTTCCTGTGTTGTATTCGTTTTCTATAATAGAAACATTTGCTCCTTCAATAGGATCTGTTCCGTCTGTAACAGTGAATGTTGTGGTATAAGTTTGATTTACTGGAACTGTTAGGCTTACAGGTATTTCTGTCCACGATTCATCTGCATCGTTGTTATCAATAACTAATGTGCAATTGTAAGTTTCTCCTGGAGTTAAATCTGTTAAATCGTATGTTACAATAACATTTTGAGTTGTTCCTCCTACAAGAGTTGTTTCTTCTACTACATCAACACTTAACCAAGTAGGAATAGCTTCACCTGTTAACATAGCTACTATACCAAAATTGCCATATTCTGGGCTATTTATTGGCGACCATGCTGCAGATGTTTTTATAAAATTAACGTCATCTGTTCCTGGTGCTTCTCCCATTGCAAGACAGTAAGAGTCTGCAGGTTGAGTAAATGTCCAACCTACCCATAAATCTTTTCCATTAACAAATACAGGTGAAGTTATTGTGACATTTGACTGACCTGCTTCTGCTGGTGGCGAAAAATCTTCTGATGCCATTAAATCAGTAGGTCCATTGTATAAATAATTATTACCCTCCCATACTTCTGCTGAAGTAGTTCCTATTGGCTGGTCGCCAGAAAAAATAATTACAGAAGAAACTTCCATTCCAACATATTCTTCAATCATTTCGTGGTCGAATAAAGCTGATGCGTGTATTGTTATTTCATTAGTCCAGCCTAAATTAGTTGCTATCTCACTTGTAAGATGAGTTAGTGTTGCATCTTTGGTATCTAAATTTACAGGAATTGGTTTGTCTAATATTTCTTGGTTTAAAGAGTTATTACCTATATTTTTAGTTAGAGTAACTGTTCGTGGAGTTTCTGTAACTGGTATATTTTTAGCACTGCTTGGGTAATATGCGTAAGTATCAAAAATTAAGTCGTTCTCTCCTGTGTTTGTAATATTGAAAGTTTGAGAGGCACCATTTGAATTTAATTCTGTAACATTTACATATAATTCTGTAGGTAACAAACTTGGCACAATTTCATTGTATTCAAAGTTATCAATATAGTAAGGTGGGGTAACGCTTGATGGTCCATAAAAATTAATACAGTCAAGATTAATTAAATTATCTTCATCACTTTCGGTTAAGCTAAACTGCCAAGTTTCAATTACTACTGCGTCTATTGTTAACGTAATTTCATCATCGTCTAAGTTTACGTCCATAATTATTGGAACCCAAGCATCTTGTCGGAAAGTAAAATTTATTCCTTGTGCTGGTTCATGGTCATACGTTAATAAGCCATTTCCGTCTGACATTTCAACACTAAAAGCCCAGTTGTTAGCAAAATCATGTTGAACATTAAAATAACCACCTTGTCCTGTTGGCATATAATACCAAAATTTTATTTGATAAACGCCTGTCGCTTTATCGCCACAAAAATAAACAATATCTTCGTCTGTGTTTATTTTTAATGAATTTACACCTGTTGAGCGACTATAGTCATCACTAATAATCGCATCATCACTTCCGCCAGTATTTCCACTCCAGGTAGTCCAATTATCTGATGTGGAAACAAAATCTCCTACTGTAAAACCTTCAAAATCGTCTTCAAACAAGGTTGTTTGTGCAAAACTAATAGACGCAACCATTAGTATTACCGCAAATAAAGATAAAATCTTTTTCATAATTAAATTAAATTTAAAAATTAATAAAATAAAAGTTATTTTTGCAAGAAATTATTTTCTTACAACACCACAAAGATAGAAAAAAAATATTAAGTTGCACTTTTTTTACTGAAATTTTATTAACAATTTACAATTATATGAAAAAGATATTATCTATAGCACTGATTTTATTTGCTTTTGCAAATTTATATTCTCAGCAAACATCTGTAAAAATAGCGGTTTTAAAATATAATGGGGGAGGGGACTGGTATGCAAATCCAACCTCGCTTACCAATTTAATTAAATATTGCAACAAAAACATGAATACCAATATACATAAGGTGTATTCAACAGTGGAAGTTGGTAGTATAGAAATTTTCAATTTTCCGTTTGTTCACATGACAGGGCATGGAAACGTAATTTTTTCGGAGCAAGAGGCGGCAAATCTTCGCATGTATTTGCTTGCGGGTGGTTTTTTGCATATTGATGATAACTACGGACTTGACCCATTTGTGCGTCGTGAAATGAAAAAAGTTTTTCCAGAGTCCGATTTTGTGGAAATTCCATTTTCTCATCCAATTTATCATCAAAAATATAATTTTAATACAGGTTTACCCAAAATTCACGAACATGACAACAAGCCTGCACAAGGTTTTGGTATTTTTCATGAAGGCAGGCTTGTTTGTTTCTACTCCTACGAATGCGATTTAGGTGATGGGTGGGAAGACAGCGAAGTTCACAACGACTCAAAAGAAGTGAGAGAGAGGGCTCTACAAATGGGAGCAAATATTATTAGTTATATTTTTAGTTATTAAATTGTTTGTTGTTGATTGTGTAAAGTATTCAAGTTGAAATAAAACAATTAATAACTAATAAAATTTTTTATTAATTGAAAAATTGTATTATTTTTGTAGGAATAAACAATTTACTATTTTTGAATAGTTCTGTTTCTAACTTCTAACTTTTCATAAATTATGACTTCACTATCCAAAGTTATTGCAGTAGATGAAACAAAATGTGTAAATTGCCATGCTTGTATTTCTGCCTGTCCTGTAAAATTTTGCAACGATGGTAGTGGAGACATAGTTGCAGTAAACTCTGATATGTGTATTGCCTGTGGTAAATGTATTACTGCTTGCACACACAAGGCAAGAAGTTTTATCGACGATTTTTCTAAATTTATTGATGATATTATTATTGGAGAAAAAATAATTGCAATTTCGGCACCAGCTGTAGCTGCAGGATTTCCTGATCAATATTTAAACCTTAATTCTTGGCTCAAAGAACTTGGCGTAGAAGCTGTTTTTGATGTCAGTTTTGGAGCAGAACTCACCACAAAATCTTATGTTGAATATATAAAAGAAGAAAAACCAAAAACTGTTATAGCACAGCCTTGTGCTGCAATTGTAACATACATAGAACTTTATCAACCAGAACTTTTAAAATATCTTGCCCCTGCCGATAGTCCAATGTTGCATACAATAAAAATGGTGCATGAATTTTATCCACAATATAAGAATCATAAAGTAGCAATTATTTCGCCTTGTAACGCAAAAAAAAGGGAGTTTGAAGAGACAGGACTTGGCGACTACAATATTGCTCATGTTTCTATTGATAATTTTTTGAAGGAAAATAAGGTTAATTTAAGAGATTACCCAAAAACAGATTTTGATAATCCGTCGGCAGAACGAGCGGTTTTATTCTCGTCGCCAGGAGGATTGTTGGAGACTGCAAAAAGATGGATACCCGAAATTGAAGATAACATACGAAAAATTGAAGGCACGCCTCTCGTATATGAATATCTAAAAACTTTGCCAAAAATGATAGATAAAGGCATGTCTCCTTTGTTGATAGACTGCCTCAGTTGTGAATTTGGTTGTAATTCTGGACCACTCACTGTAACAAAAGATAAGCCACAAGATGAGATTGAATACTGGGTAAGAAAGAGAAGTAAAGAGCTAAAAAAGAAATATTTAGATGAAAATGAAAATAATGAAAAATTAAGTAAACAAAAAATTGAGGAGGTTCTGGATAATTATTGGAAAGAAGATTTATATGAAAGAACTTATGTAAACAGGTGGGAAAATGTAAAATTAAGCTATCCTACAAAAACGGAGCTGAAAAGTATTTATGCTACAATGCACAAATATGTAGATGACGATATAAAAAACTGCACTGCTTGTGGTTATAACTCTTGTGAAGGTATGGCTACTGCCATAAAAAACGGGTTAAATAAACCCGGAAATTGCCATTATTATATTAAACAAGAAGGTGAAATAGCTATTGATGAAACTGAAAAAAGTAAACAAAAATTTGTAACAATTCTTGATACAGCAATTGATGGATTTGTAGAGATAGGAAAGAATGAGGTTATTTTAGATGCTAATCCTGCAATGAAGAAGATGCTCAAGAAAAACGATATTATTGGAAGAAGATTATTTGATTTTATTGATGATAAAGATACTGAAATACTAACTAACCAGATTAAAGATAGAAAAGCAGGTAAGACAGCTTCTTATGAGCTTGAACTTATACAGTCGGAGGGTGAAAAAATACATTGCTTGATAAGTGCCACTCCAAAATATGATTTTGCCACACAGAAGATAACTGGCTCTTATGCAATGGTTTCTAATATTACTAAAATAAAACAAGCCGAAATAAAATTAAAAAATGTAAACGAAAATTTAGAACAGCGAGTAAAAGATAGAACATTAAAATTGGCAGAAGCATTTGAAGAGATACAGCAACGAAATGAGGAAATGCACCAACAGCAAGAGGAAATTCTTGCACAAAGAGATGCTCTGGAAGAGTCGGAAGAAAAAACAAAAAAACAAAATAAGGAGTTAGAAATACAGCAGGTAGAACTTGATGAGAAAATAGAAGAGTTAAATATTACAACAAAAGTCTTAGAAGATTTTACAGGAGAGTTGGAACAACAACAATTGGAAATTACAGAAAAAAATGAAGAACTTACTCAACAAAGAGAAGAAATAATAACTGTAAATAAGACTCTCAAAGAACAAAATAGAATTACAATAAAACAAAATAGAAATATTACCGACAGTATAGAATATGCCCGCAGAATACAAATGGCTCTGCTAAAAACAGAAAAATTATTAGATATTACCG
>JAOZQN010000269.1 GCA_029932195.1 Bacteroidales bacterium
AATGAATTTTACAATGTTCCCCATCTTCGGCTTTGCCTTTTATAATAACATCTTTGTATCCATCGGCGTTGTAGTCAAATGCTAATATGCCACCGTAAAGAATTCCAGAAAAATCTTGTTGCGTGTCTGAGAAAGTATTATCATTTTGATTTTCCCAAATATTTGCAATACGTGTCATATCTTGCGTGAAACCGGCAAGGAATATATCATTATCACCGTCGTTGTCGAAATCTGCAATATTTGATTCTGAAACCCAAATATCAGTAATATTATTCTCTAATTCTTCGAAAACTTCATTATTATTTAAGAAAATAGCTGTTGTTCTAACTGGGTCGCCTGTTGTTCCTGTAATAAAAATATCATGGTCTCCATCGTTGTCTAAATCTGCAAATCTGAAGTTCGCATACCAGAGTGGTGTAATATTTGTATTAATAATTTCAAAAGTATTATTTCCATTATTTTTGAGCAAAAAATTACCAAGACCATTATCCGGATAATCATCACCGCTTCCATATCCTCCGAGGAATATATCTAAAAATCCGTCATTGTTATAGTCGCCAACAGTAGCATCTCCTTTGTAAAAAGGTGAAAAAAGGTCTGTATCTATAGCATCTGATAGCGAAAAAGTTCCGTCTGCATTGTTTTGATAAAACCCCATTGAATATTCATCATTTGTTTTTTCTCCTACCATAAGTAAATCTAAATCGTTGTCGTTATCAAAATCAAACCAAACTACTCCATTTGCATTTACGTCTTCAAAATTTTGGTCTGTAATTTCTGTAAAAGTTTGTGCATTTACTGTAAATGCAAATAATAATACTGTGATAATTAATACGTGTGTTTTGTTCATAATTTTTAGTGTTTTTTAGAGTATGAAAAAGTTATTTTTAACTGTCAGACATTTAAAAACGTCTGACAGTTAAATAACCATTATTGAATAATAATTTTTTTATTGATAATTTGATTGTCTGTTTTAAAGTTAATAAAATATATTCCTTTTGGTTGATTTGATAAATCAATTTTTGTTGTAGAGACGTTGCATGCAAGGTCTCTACAGAATATTGTTTTTCCGGTTATATCTGTTATTTCAATATTCGTAATTTGTAATTCGTAATTTGTAATTGTAAAAGTTCCGTTTGAAGGGTTTGGTGAAATTACTATTTTATTTTCTATTTGATTAATTCCAACATTTGTGGTAGAGAAATTATTTGGATTATTATTTGCTGTTGTTGTAAGATATAATTCTTCACCTTCGTCTCCATTGTATTCGCAAACCATAAGCCTGTAAGTTGTGTTTTGTGTAAGGTCGTTAATTTGAACAGCATTTGCTGTTCCGTTTGCTACGCATGTCCAATCGCCTACTTGGTCTCCAAGTGTGTAGGTTGTGCTATAAGTTAAATTTACTTCACCTGTTTCACCTTCTTTAATAAAAACTACTCTTTTTGTTCCGTTTCCGTTTGTCCAAGCTGGATATGCGCTTGTGTTTGTTAAACTGTTAAAAACTATAAAATATGCTTGTTCTGTAGGAAGTCCTGTTGGGTCTTCGGATAAATCATTGTCTAATTTAGATAAAAAAGCATTTTCTGTATAATCTGGAGTTCCGTAATAAGTTGTTTGAAAAGCATTGTCTGTAAGAGGAAAATATTGCGAAACAGAGCCGCCTCCAAGTATTACATTATCATCATTATCTACAGCGAGTCCCCAGCCGGTATCTCCTCGTTCTCCGCCAAGATATGTTGCTGCAAGTAGTTCGGTTAAATCGGGATTTAATTTTGTAATAGCTGCATCGGAATAATTCATTCCTCCTCCATCGTAGTGGATAGTATCTTGGTAAGGATTTATATCGTCTGGCATAGGAAAGTCAGTTGATTGCGACATTCCGGAAAGGAAAATATTACCTTCGCTATCAAATTCAATATCTCTTGAGTTTTCGAGGAAATCGCCACCAACGAAAGTAGCTGCTTCAATAGTAGTTAAATCTGTTGTAAGTTTACATACATACATATCCATACCTCCTTGTAAAGTAGTTTGAAAAGCAGTTGGAGTTACGGGAAAGTCACTGGACTGCACTGTGCCTGTTACATAAATACTTCCGTTTGTATGAATTGCTATTTCGTTTACACTTTCTCTGTTAGTTCCACATAGGTATGTAGAAATTAGTAGTTCTGATAATTCCGGATTGAATATTGAAAGCGTAATATCGCCTGCTCCGCCATACGTTTCACTGATAACTCCAGTTGTTACCGGAAAAGTGGAAGAATAAGTGAAACCACCAACAATTATATTCCCGTTTGTTAGAATATTTATTGGAGCACTGCTTGAATATCCGTCAGTTGGACCAAGGTATGTGGCATAAAGAAGCGTGCTTAAATCTGAACTTATTTTTGATATTACTCCATTTCCCATATCATCATTTAAACTTTCTTGGTATGCACCAGCAGTTGTAGGATAATCGTTGGAATTAGAAAAACCGGAGAAATATATATTCCCTTCGGTGTCAATTACAAAATTTTCTAAATAATCATCTGTGCTTCCTCCAATGTATGTTGAAGTTATAAGTTCGGACAAATCCGGGGTTAAAATAGAAATAATACCATCTTTTCCTCCATTGTAGGTTTCGTCGTAAGCTCCAGTTGTAACAGGATAGTCGTCTGATTGTGTGTAACCTACAATCACAATATTGCCATCGGAGTTAATTGATAGTTGTACACCTGCACCGTTTGGATTTCCTGCTTCCGGTCCGGTTCCTCCAATAAAAGTGGAATAATAAAGAGTAGATAAATCGGGAGAGAATTTAGAAATAAAAAAATCGGGATTGTATGTACCACAATCAGGGCTATTGTGAGTTTCGTCGAAAGCTCCTGCTGTTATAGGGAAATGGTCTGACTGTGTTTTTCCAACTACATAAATATTATTTTCGTCATCAATTTTTATGTCGAGAAGTCTATCGTTACAATCATGCCCGATATAAGTAGAAGCTATAAGTGGGTCTATAACAAGTAGTTGTGAGTTGTCATAATTTCCAAGTTCAAAGCCATAACAATTTTCGTCAATAGAATAATTAATATCAATATAATTTCGTTCTCCGTTAATATCCTGATATGCAATTGGTTTTGTAAAACTAAATTTTCCTTGTTCGGTATAAATTTCTAATTCGCCAGTTTGTGAAACTGACAATTTTTGAGTGTTTAAAATAGGTATTGAGATATTAGAAATATTTGCATTTGGTTTTACGAAAAATAATTTTTCTATATTAGATGCGTAAGCATTAATTTTAAGGTCTATGCCTTGCCAAACTTCGTTCAAATTAATTGTGTTGTAAGTATTAATATTTGTCTGCCAATTATTTTTATCGTTACCAATAAAATAATTAACTTTTGCTTGGCTTTTATTTTCCGGCAAAATATTATTAGCATTAAAAACTTCTGTAACTGGTGTTTTAATGTTGTAAATAACTTCTCCTTTTTTGCTAATAAACACTTTTCCTCCAAAAGTGTTGGTATAAAATAAAATATTAGCCGGAAACATTCCGGTATTTTCTTCCCAGTTAATTTGAGTTTTGTCAAATTTTGCTATGTTAATATTGGTTATATTTTTTTGTGAGAACAAATTAATGCTTGCCGTGATAATTATTGCAAATGTAAGTAATGTTGTTTTTAAAATTTTCATGATTATTGAATTATTAATTTTTCTGTAAAAATTTGATTTTCAGTTTGAATTTTAATAAAATAAATACCCTTTTTTTGAATTGAAAATTGAAAATTGAAAATTGAAAATTCTGATTTATGAATTATTTTTCCTGTAATGTCAATAATTTCAATATTCGTAATTTTTAATTCGTAATTCGTAATTGTAAAAGTTCCGTTTGAGGGGTTTGGATAAATTGAAATTTGATTATTTTGATTTTCAGAAATATTTGTTGATATTAAATTAATATTTACAAGTTCTGTTCCATCAACAATAATATTATCATTAATCGTTTCATATCCTTCGAGTTCTATTGTGTATGGTATTCCGGGTTCGGGAGTTTCCGGGATATTTGAAAATGTAGCTGTTCCACCGGTTGCTATTTGTGTAGAAAAACCTTCGAGAGTAATTTCTGGTTCTAAACCACCTGCAATATTAAAATAAACAGTGTGCGTAGTTTCCGGATTAACATATTGATAAACACTAACAAGATAGTTAGTAAAAACATTTGAGTATGAAACCCAAGGTTGTTGATTTTGGTCGAGGGCTAAATCTGCATATTCGGCTCTGTTGTTTACCGTTCCGAGTTCACCTACGTATTCCCAAGTGTTTCCGTCCCAAATTTTAACGCTTAGTGGTGCTGGTCCGAATGCGTAATCTTGATACGACATGTATAAATTATCTTGATTATCAAATTCTATTCTTGAATAATAACCGGCAGCTTCCGAAATTGGGTGTCCAATTTTTTCCCAAGCTACGCCGGTCCAGAATTTTACAGTTGCCTTATCGTCTGTTCCTCCTTCTTCAAATTCAGTAAAAGCAACGTGTGGAACATTTTCGCTGTTGAATCTAATATTTATTCCAAATACTGTTTGCTCTGATTGTGCTCCTGCTGCAGGTTCTATCCAATTTTCTCCATCGTATTTAAAAATCCTAAGTGTGTTATTATCGTCAGATGTTCCTTCTGCCGAAGCAATATATGGGACATTGTTGTTGTCGAGCCTTAAAGCACAACCGCACCAGCACGATACTATTCCTCGTTCTCCTACAATTTTCCAGTCTTGTCCATCAAATTTCATAACTGAAACTGCATAAAGTCCACCATTGTAGTCTGCGTCTCTTTCTTTGAAACCGGCGTACGGGTTTCCTTCGGAATCGAAACATAAATCGGGCATATTAATATCTGCCGGCGAGAAACCACGTTCTCCAACATATTCCCAATTTGTTCCGCCCAAGTATTTCATACAACTTGCTTTTCCTGTTCCGTTTCCGGATGATATTTCTTCGTCAACAAATAAAATATATAGCGTTCCGTCTTCACTTATTCTTAGAGAATTATCGTAAGAGCCGGCAGCAAGTGGTTCGTTGGTAATTTCTGTCCAAGTAGTGCCGTCATATTTTTTCACTCTTAAATCGTAAGTGCTACCGTTATGTTTTTGATACGAAACATAAACAGTTCCGTCTTGTGCTATTTCAATTTGTGTTTGTTTAGCTGTTCCGCCTGCTACATTATCATCAATTAACTGCCACTGTGCATTAGTTGTAATAATGCTAATTATAATTGATATAAATAATAAAGATAATTTTTTCATATTTTAAAATCTAGTTTATAGAATAATTATTTTCTCAGTAAAAATTTGATTTTCGGTTTTAATATTTATAAAATAAATACCTTTTTCTTGATTTTTAAGAAAAATAATATTATTTCCGTTTGCAATATTTCCGGTAGAAATTTGTTTCCCGGTTATGTCTAAGATTTCATAAGTTCCTGTATTTTTAGTATTTACATTAATAAAATCGGTTGTAGGGTTAGGAAAAATATTTATATCCATCGAGTTAATTTCATTAACATTATCCCAATCGTGTGAAGTGAAGCTCCAAGAAAATTCAGTATTTTCGTATTCTCCTGTTTTAATAGAACCGGCAGGAATTGTAACTGTGTGTTCTGCAAAAGGATAAAGTTCTTCGTTGTTAGTTATTAAAATATATGAGCCCTCAATAGTAACATCAATATCTAAATTTGTAGCTTCTGCCGAGAGTGTTATTTGCGATAGGTCAATTTCAGTAAGTTCGGTTTGGAATTTGGCAAAAATTGTAGGTTCAAAAGCATCAACTTGTGTTGCACCGTCTTCGGGCATTGTTAAAATAACTTTTGGTATATAAGGAATAGCAAAACCAGCCATTGAATTTGCATAATCTTCTAATAGAGTTGCTTGTCCGGTTTCGGTGTTTATTTTGTAAAAACCTCCATTTCCATTTCCGGCAAAAGCTCCGTAAAGTGTATTAGTGCAACGGTCGTAGGCAATATCTTGTGCTGTAATAATTGAGAGTCCGGTAGTTTCGCCAATTAAAGTTTGTGCACCGTTTGTTTTATTTATAGAATATAGTCCACAGTTTGCTGCATATCCTTGCATTCCGTATAAATTACCCTCGTTGTCGCAGGCAATACCTACATACGAATTTCCTCCTGTTCCAAGGAATTGAGTTTCTCCGGTTTCTATATTCAATGTATATAAATCGCTTGAATTTGTGGCATAAACTGTTTGTGTTGTAACATCATAAGCCATTGCGGAGAATGATTGGTCGGCTTCGCAAATTTCTGTTGGTATTCCGGTTTCGGTATCAATAGTAAAGATTTTAGAAGAACCATCGTAAGCATATTGGACTGCATACCAAGTATCGCCAACAAAATCGGCACCAGCCATAAAAGTATCGCTATTTCCCCATTCGTTTATTGGTTGAATTTGGCAAGTGTATGTATTGTTGTAATAAAACATTGCTGCACCAAAAGGGTGAATATTAGAACCACTTTGCCAAGCATAAGCAATATTTAGGTCTTGTGCAAGTATGTTATTTTCAAAAGTATCATTGCTTGGATTTTCGTCTCCATCGAGAATAACTGTTGCTACGAGAACATAAATACCATCTTCTTCGGGAGTCCAATTTTCTATAAAATTGATTCGTTGCCATTCGTCTGCTCCAAAATTGGCATTTGAAACAGTTACTGTAGAATTATACACTTCTTCTTTGCTTTGATTAGTTAAAATAATATTTATTTGATAACTATCTTCGGTCGCCGAGCCGTTGTTGTGAATGTTGATTACTGGACGGATTGGCATGTGCGTATTTGCATACTGATTTGGGAAATAAATTTTTATTATTTCAAGGTCGTGTGTTTGTGCCGATACGAAATTGAATAACAAAATTCCAATAATTAATAGATTAATTTTTTTCATCATTTTATTGAATTATTATTTTTTGTGTAAAAATGTTATTTTCAGTTTTTATATTGATAAAATAAATTCCTGCTGGTTGATTTGAAATGTCAATTGTAGAGACAAGGCATGCCTTGTCTTTACTGAATATTATTTTTCCTGTAATATCTGTTATAATTAATTTTTGAATTTTTGAATTTTTGAGATTTTGAATTGTAAAAATTCCGGTTGAAGGGTTTGGATAAATTAAAATATTAGAATTTATTGTTTCATTTATCAAAGTTGGTGTTCCGTCTTTTGTTATAGCAAGTGTCCTGTAAATTTTATTTATGCCAGAAGTAATTTCTGTAAATTCGCCTGTTACTAAATTATATGTTCCAAAAGTAGATGTTTCTGTATTATTATCAATATTATAAGAATACATAATATTTGCTTGGGCATCATAAGATATTGTTGCATAATTAAAATTAGCTCCTACTGCTCCAATCTCTGTTACTTGTGCATTTGTTTTGTCTATTTTTACTAATATCTCTTCTGCTCCTTCTGGATATTTAATAGCATATAAATATCCATCGTTAGCCATTTCAAGGTGTACAATTGTTTCGTTAATATTTGTTCCAACTTGTGTGGCTGCAAGAGTTTCCAAATTTAATGTAAATAGTTTACTTGTATTATCAGCAAAAGTAATTATATACATTTGTTCGTTTACCCAATCCCATGTAAGACCATAAATATAATTAACAACCCCTGTAATTGGACCTTTTGGTATATAAACACCATTTGGAGCAATAATAAAAATATTATTATCAGCATCGATTCTATAAATATATGTGCCATTATACTCTTCGCATTGTATAGTTGGTATTTCCCAAATTTCACCATTTTCGGTAAAATCTCCATTTGCCAAATCAACAGTTCCGTAGGTTAGGTCTGTTGTATTACTTACATAATTTGCGTCATTGTATCCACTTACAAGACATTGGGTTTCAAGAGTGTTGTTATCTGTATTAGCATCATCTATATTTGTAACTGTGGCAGTAAGTGTGTGGTTGCCGTCTGTCGGTGCCCAGTCGTCCATATCAACAACTATTGATTCGGTAGCGGCAAGTGGTTCTGTAATAGTTATTAAAGAAGTATAACCATTGCCATCGGTAAGCTCTACTTCAAAGTTGCTTTCGGCTTCGGTGCTGTAACTTGTAACTGTAACTTGTGGCGTTACTGTTTCTCCAGGTAGTAAAAATGGTGGATAAATGGTAGTTACACCTAAATCGTGTGATGCTGTTGCAGTTATTTGCACGTCTTCTATAAACCATTCGTCTCCGTCCACGTCGTCATCGTGCATAACAAAAGCAACATACACAGGGCTACCGCTGTATGCCGATAAATCTACTGTATATTGAGTCATATCTCCATGACCTGCTTCTGCTTCTGTAATTGTAAGCAAATTAGTAAAATCGCCTGTTGTAGTTTGGTCGGTTGTAGAAACTTTTACCGATAATGTTGAATTGTAATTAGTAGGGTCGAATCCATCGCAAGCATAAAAAGTTAACTGGTTGGCACTTGTTACTGCTGGTGTAACTAACCATGATGAGTTATTTGCTGCATCGTCGTCCCATCCTAAGGTGTTAATAATTTGATATTTCATCAAAAAAAGTTCCCCCAGTTTTTGT
>JAOZQN010000270.1 GCA_029932195.1 Bacteroidales bacterium
TAATCCTGAAATCGTTGTTTTTTTTGGCATAATATTATTCAAAACTTCAAAACTTTTCCAGCTTGTCTTGCTTAGGTATTAATACAATTCAAAAAACATGCAAAATAATACTTTATTCCCTAATTTTGTAACAAATATAATTTTATTAAAAAAAAAAGATAATTTTATTTTTTTTTTAATAAAATTATTATCTTTGGACAAAATTTAAAACTTTTAATATTATGACAAATTTAATGACACTTTGGGAAGGTTTAAGCCTTTTGAATAAAGTATATTGGCTAATAGCAGTGCCTTCAACCTTAATTTTTGCAGTTCAAATAATAATGTCTCTGCTTGGCACAGATGCAGATGACATGGACGTAGATGTTGATGTAGATGGATTTGGAGGACATATTTTCAGTTTAAAAACAATAGTTTCGTTTCTTGCAATGTTCTCGTGGAGTGGAATTATTGCACAGTCTTTTGGAATTACACAAATGGCTTCGCTCATAGTTCTCTCATTTGTTGCAGGAATTGTTACAATGCTTACAGTAGCATTTGTTTTTTATTCACTAACAAAGCTATCTTACAGTGGCACAATGAATATGGAAAATGCAATTGGTCTAACAGGAACAGTTGTTTTACCAATTCCCGAAAAAATGAACGGCAAAGGACAAATTCAAGTAAAACTACAAGAGAGTCTCCGCACACTTGATGCAATGACAGAAGAAGTTGAAAAAATAAAATCAAATACAAACGTAGAAGTAGTGGCAGTTTTAGAAAGCGATATTCTTCTTGTGAAAAGAAAAAGATAACTTTCTTGACGTTTTTAGTTTTGAGTGTTTAATTTTTAATTGTCTTTTTTTATATGATAGAATTTAAAGAAAAATATATAAACCCATTTACTGATTATGGTTTTAAACGATTATTTGGCGAAGAACCAAATAAAGATTTATTACTTGATTTTTTGAACGAACTACTCAAGAAAGAACAGGGCAAAATAGTTGAGCTAACATATTTGAAAAATGAAAAAATAACAACAACAGAATTAAACCGTAAAGCAATATTTGATTTATATTGCACTAATGAAAAAGGCGAAAAATTTATTGTAGAATTGCAAAAAACAAAGCAAAAATTTTTTAAAGATAGAACAGTCTATTACTCTACATTTCCAATAAGAGAGCAAGCTATGATTGGTAGCGACTGGAATTTTGAATTAAAAAAAGTTTATACAATTGCAATCCTTGATTTTGTATTTGACAAAGATAAAAATCAACCAGACAAATATAGATACGATGTAAAATTATCAGATATTGAAACAAAAAAAGTCTTCTACAATAAATTGACATTTATTTACTTAGAAATGCCAAAATTCAATAAAAAAATTGAAGAACTGGAAAATAAATTTGAAAAATGGTTATTTGTATTAAAAAATTTGCACAAATTAGATAGAATTCCTTCAAAGTTAAAAGAAAAAATATTTTTGAAATTATTTGAAACAGCAGAAATCGCCAAATTTAACAAAGAAGAGTATCAAAACTATGAAGATAGTTTAAAATATTATAGAGACCTTAAAAATTCGCTAGATACAGCTAAAGAAGAAGGAAAAATTGAAGGAAAAATTGAAATTGCAAAAAAAATGCTAACAAATAAATTTGAACTTTCATTAATATATAAACTGACTGGATTAACAAAAAAAGAGATTGAAAATTTATAAAAATGAATTTATTTTCTATAATTATGATTTTAAATATAATGCTTGCAAGTATAGAACCTATGATGGTTTTGCTCATAGTATTAATGACTGTTGTATTTATTGCTGTTATAGCAATAATCAAAAGTTATAAAAGATGTCCATCGGATAAAATTTTGGTGGTTTACGGATATGTTGGCAAAAATAAAACGTCTAAAATAATACATGGTGGAGCGGCTTTTGTTTTGCCAATAATTCAGGATTATGAATTTTTAGATTTAACACCAATTCCTGTTACTGTGGACTTACGAAACGCATTAAGTTCTCAAAACATTCGTGTAAATGTGCCTTCACGATTTATGGTAGCTATTTCTACCGAAGAAGGAGTTATTCAAAATGCGGCAGACCGTTTGCTTGGAATTTCTGACACAGCAATTCACGACCTTGCTGCTGATATTATTTTTGGACAACTACGTATAGTTATCAGCCACATGACTATTGATGATATAATTAACGATAGAATAAAATTTACAGAAATTCTTTTTAGTGCATTGGGACAAAAACTCAAAAAAATAGGACTTAAAATTATAGACATAAATATTACAGATATAACAGACGACAGCGGATACATAGAGGCTCTAATAAAAAAATCTACAGAAGACGGAATTAATAAATTGAAAAAATAAGTAGTCATATAGTCATACAAAAGTTTGGCTACTCACGTAAGGTTGGAAAGCTTTGACTATCAAGGCAACACGTTTCCAAGTCCTATTTTATTGCCTTTGGCAATAAAAATAGCACGTTGGAAAGTGTTGAATATTTATAAATATTTCCATAATAATAAATCAATTAAACATTTTTCATATTAACCTTTAAAATTATAACACTATGGTATTAAATGTATTACTCGCAGGCTTAGGACCTTTTATAGGAATTTTGTTTGTAATGTTAGCTTTCTTTGTATTTATATCAGCAATAATGATAGTACGAAGATACAGAAGATGTCCGTCGGACAAAATTTTGGTAATCTACGGTAAAGTAGGTGGTGGTCAGAGTAAAGAAGGAGGCAGAACATCAAAAATCGTTCATGGTGGAGCGGCATTTGTTTGGCCTATAATTCAAGATTACGAATTTCTTGATTTAACACCAGTGCCAATTGTAGTAGATTTGCAAGGAGCATTAAGTTTGCAAAACATTCGTGTAAACGTGCCTTCACGATTTATGGTGGGTATTTCTACCGAACAAGGAGTTATGCAAAATGCAGCAGAACGTATGCTTGGTCTTTCGCTTGAAGCAATTCATGATCTTGCAGCAGATATTATTTTTGGTCAGCTACGTGTAGTTATTGCTACAATGCGTATTGAGGAAATTAACAGCGACCGTGAAAAATTCCTTACCAACGTTTACGAAGCAGTAGAACACGAACTTAAAAAACTGGGTCTTAAACTTATCAACGTAAATATTACTGATATTACCGATGATAACGGATATATTGAAGCACTTGGTAAAGAAGCTACTTCGCATGCAATTAACGAAGCCAAAAAACTTGTTGCAGAAAAAGATAGAGATGGAGCTATTGGTGAAGCAAATGCACAAAACACTCAAAGAGTGCAAGTTGCAAACGCAAACTCGGAAGCAGAAATTGGAGAAGCAAATGCAAATCAGAAACAAAGAGTTCAAGTAGCAGATGCTAATACTACTGCAGAAATTGGAGAAGCAAACGCAAATCAATTAAAAAGAACACAAGTTGCCGAAGCAAACGCAAAAGCGGTTGAAGGAGAGAACTTGTCGTCAATTGTAGTTGCAGAATCTGATGCCAACAAACGTAAAGAAATGGCGATTGCCAAAAAAGTTGCCGAAGTTGCAGAGAAAACAAACCAAGCACAATCGGAAGAAGAATCTTATCAGGCAGAACAAATAGCTGAAACGGCTCGTGCTTTGAGAGACGAAGCAACTAGACGTGCAGATATTATTGTTCCTGCAAAAATTGCAAAAGAACAAGTAGAAATTGAAGCAGAAGCAGAAGCAGAACGTCTCAGACGAATTGCAAAAGGTGATGCCGACTCAGAATTCTTTAAATTAGATGCAGTTGCACGTGGTAATTTTGAGATACTTACAAAACAAGCCGAAGGTTTTAAACAAATCGTTGCTGCCGCAGGAAACAATCCTAACGAAGCAGTTAAACTAATGATTGCAGACAAACTTGAAGACCTTGTGAGCATGCAAGTAGAAGCTATCAAAAATATTAAAATTGATAAAGTTACTGTTTGGGAAAACGGAAGCGGTGCAGACGGTGGTTCTTCAACGGCTAATTTTATGAAAGGAATGGCTGGTTCAATTCCTCCATTAGAAGACTTATTTAACATGGCTGGTATGGAACTTCCTAACTATCTTGGAAGTAAAAAAGGAGAAGAAATTGACGAAGTTGAAGAAGAAATTGTAGAAACAGAAGTTAAAGGATAATTCTCTTTTCATGTAAAAGATTAAGCCAAAGTTTTAACACTTTGGCTTTTTTATTTTTTGAAAATATTTTCCCTAATTCTACTTTACGAAGTTAAAAATAAATGCCAAAGGCGTGATAATCAATAGACTTGCCTGCAAGGGCAAGTAGATTTTATATTTTTAGCACCGCAGATAACGCCATTTGTCTTAAAAATATTATAATCAGAGTTCTCTAACTTCATAAAGTAGAACTAATCCTTATCTAATTCTTCAATTATAATTTATATCTGTAAAGTAACAATTTAGCAATAAAACAATTTAACAATTGGTTTACAGTCAAATATTGTGATGGAATATTAATATGGAAATTTAATTATAATATTAATAATCAAAACGATATTAATTTTATCTATTTTATACAATTATTTGTAGAGACGTTGTATGCAACGTCTCAGAGTAATTGTTGCAGGATAAAATATTGTTACAGACGTTGCATGCAATGTCTCTACTGAATTGGTCAAATATTATTTCATCACAATATTTGACTGTAAACCGATAACAATTCTTACTACACACTAATTACAATTGCTTAAAGACTACATAAGCATCTTCATGTTTCAAGATTGTTTTTATAACTTCTCTGAGCTTTGGATAGTAATCTTTGCTTAATTCAGTTTCTTTGATTGTAGCTGTTCTTGTAACTTTAACAGTATAATCATCAATCTGTTCTGACTTTAGTTCATAGTCAATAAATTTTTCATTAATCACAACATCTGCTGGTATTTCAATTATATTTGATGTTTTTGGTAACGAAATAATTATTTCATCTTCATAAAAATTGTTATTTTCGTACACCCAATACAAAATAGGAAACTTTCTTTCTTTTTCGGGAAGATTTTTTAGAGAAACAATTTCGTCGTAAAACGGAACTTTTAACATTGATAGCCCTCCAATAACCTTTACATCATTTTCTATTTCTATGGTTGTATGTATTTTTAAAGGTGTATTTCTATTTTCTAAGCTATCTAATGAGTATTCGGTTAGTTTAAAATCTTTTTCATAATATTTTTGGAAAAACTCCCTCAATTCATCTGTTGTTTCATCTTCTGGTTTTTCTATGAATGTGTGTCTTGCGTTTGATGCCATATCGCCAGAGCAAGTTGCAGTAGTATTGATATTAAGTTTATTACCTGTACATTTTATGTGTGTAGTTCGTTTTTTATAATTAGGAATACTTCCGTTGTGCTGAATGCTAATGAGTTGGCTGGGTGCCTGTTCTGATATCGAATTGGGAATTTCAAGTGCTTGTGAATTTTCCAAATCCGTTGACATTGCTCCAAAGGGTAGGTTTTTATCAGTAAGTTCCTGATAAATAGGATTTCCATCAATGTCAATTTTTATTATGCAGTGATTAAAATCAAATGCCGGTAACACTAAGCTTTCTCGTGTATTTCGAGTTTTAACTAATACTAAATTGGTTTTTAAGCCTGCTTTTTTTGCTAAAACATGATATAGTAATGATAAGTCTTTACAATCGCCTAATTTTGTACTGGCTGTTATCATTGGTTTTTGAGGTATGTAATTACTTTGTCTAAATGGAACAAAGCTATAATTGATATTATCTTCAATATAGTTGTAAATAGCGTAAGCTTTATCAAAATCGCTGCTGGGCAACCCATCTTTAAAAATTTCATTGTAGATGTCATCAATTATGTAATTATCTACCGAGTTTGATGTTGCGATATCTCGATACCATTCAGATAAAACACTCCAGTCGTCTAATGAGGAGGTGTTAATAGTTTGTCCTACTGTTTGAATTGCCGGCATCATTGATTCAAATTCTATTTCGGGTAAAAATTCAAAACTCCATTTATAGACATCAAACTCTTCAAAGGTTTCTTTTTGTGGAGTAGCATTAGAGTCGGTGCTTTTGAATTTTAGGTCGTAACCTTTTGGAAGATATAATTTCAACGTAGAGTTATTTGTAGGAATATAATTGCTGAATGAATATTCGTCCCAAAAATCTCTGCTAAATTTTCCCCACACATAATTTTCAAGATGATAATCAACTAACAAAATATCCCCTACTTCAAGTGATGGAAAAACTAAGTTTGATGCACTTTGTTCTGCTTTTATTTTTTTTCCATCTTTTTTTAGTATCATTGCTTGTTCTATTACAAGTCTCTGCCGATAAGGATTGTATCCTATATGAACCTCTTTCCAATCGTTTATACCTGTGGTGTTGTAAATACGTATTGCAGAATGCACACGATAAATGGAAGCTCCTTCTTTAAACAATACTAACGTTTTATTCTCGTATATGTATTCGGAACTAATGTCTGTTTTCAAGTCTTTTGTTATCTCATTTTCTATTATTTTGTTGTCATCATCGCTTTGCAATAATGCTAAAATAGAGTTTTTTCCTGATAATTCTCTTAATCTTTCTCTTGCGGCAAATTGATTTGGATTACTATTAACAACTTTTTTTAAATCTTCAATTGCGGCTTCTTTGTTTCCCATAGCCTCGTGAATATAAGCTCTATCCATCCAAAAAGAGGAATGATATGGAGAGTTGCCAATACAGTAATCGTTCCACAAAAGTGCTTCTTTGTATTTTCCTTTTGAATAAAAAATTGACACTAAGCTTTGTGCTGTAGAAGTTGATGCGGGATAATTGGCTATATATTCTTCCAGCAATTTTATTGATTTTTTTGTAGCCCCAATATCGTTATAATCTGCTACCAACATAGAAACTATGTATTCATGATAGTTTTCTTTTAGTAAATTTTCAAGCATTTTTATTGCCTTTTTAGGTTGTTTATTTAAGTTTTTCACAAGATAATATTTTACAAGCACACTTGTAGATTCATCAGGATAAAGTTTATACATTTCATCTATTAAATCTACAAAACCTTTATAATCGTTTTTGTGTTCACTTAACTCAATTCTATATGTCATACATGTAAAATTATCTTTTCCAAGGTAGGCTTCAATTTCTTCTAGTTTTATTTCTGCTGCATCAAAGTTTTCTTGTGATATTAATTCATTATAATCAAATATTTTAAAAAAAATCAGCGAGGGGGCTATTTTTCTTATATGTTCCAGCTGATTTATTAACTCTGTTCTGTTGCCGAGGTTTATATAATTTAACAGAAGTTCATATTCTACCAAAATATCGGTTCCGTGATTTGTTTTATACTCCTTAAGAATTTCTATTGCCTTGCTATATAAACTGCGACGATAATAAACTTTTGATAAAAGAATAGGATAAAGGCTCGATGTAGGCTGTTCTTTTATTTGTTTTTCAAAAAATGTTTCGGCAAAATGAGATATAGGTTCGGATAGGCTTTCGTTGTTATTTTTTTCATAGGACTTGTATTCGGTAGAAGAACTTACATTTTTTAGAGGAAAGCCATTATCATCAATAAACCGAACCAAAAAATTTGAAGCTGAGAGGTTATTGGTTTTTCCTATTTTTACTAAAACACGATTAACTCCTTTGTTTAGATGCACGTTATAACGAAAAACATCTAATTCGGTAATTTGTTCTACTTGTTCGGTGATTATTTCTTTATCGTTAAGCCAAACTTTAAAAGTGCCTGTTGCTCCAAAGCCAAGTATTACATCTTGTTCTATTTCGCTATTTACAAACGACTGTGCATAAATAATATATTCTTGTTCTGCAATATAAATATCTGGTGTAATCCATGGGTCTCTTTCCATGTGCTTAGGAGTAAACCATTGAATTTCGGAATTATACATAGAAGTAAATTTTGATTCTGGTTGCGGGTTAAGATTAGGTCCATATTCTAAATTAAATCCACTTCCAGACGCATTCTCAAACGGTCCTACAAATTGCCATTCATTTACATTGCTTACTTTTTCCCAAATATTTCGTGCATCAGAAAACTGCTTTTTTACCATGAAATGAAAGCCAAATCCATATTGGAGACTTGCAATAGTGCTACCGTTTAAACGTTCGTCTCCTAACATTTTCAAAAAAAAGTTTACACGCTTAGGTTCTTTTCTGCCAAAATTTGACATTATTGCCTCATCAAACCAAATTGGAAACATATATTCCGAAATATCTGGTATATCATCATACAAGTTGCTAAACAGCTCAAAATTACTCTCCTTACCCCCTTCAATATTATTAAGGAGCAATAAAAGCATACCCGCCTCAACTTTTGTATCCTCAGATTCGTAAGCCTCTTTCAGGTGTTTGCGAGCACTTACTAAATCATTATTTTTGAGAGCTACATAAGCTTCGTCGATTAGTCCTGCATGTGTGTATGCAGTAAAAACTAATAATAATAAAATTACCTGAACTGTTTTCATAGTTTAAAGTTTAGTGTTAAAAAATTGATTGCGTAAATTAAAGGTGCCTTTAGTTATAATTGTTACATTGTTATATTGCTAAATTATTAAAAATTAATACCTTAACAATTCAACAAT
>JAOZQN010000271.1 GCA_029932195.1 Bacteroidales bacterium
AGAAAAAGACAAAGCCTTGGGAGAAAAAGACAAAGCCTTGGGAGAAAAAGACAAAATGATACTTGAATTAGCAAAGACATTGAAAGAAAATAATATTCCCATTGAGATAATCATAGAAAAAACAAGATTATCAAAAGAAGAAATAGATAAGCTATAAACTTATTTTTCAATAAATTAACAAATATTAGGAACAATGAAAAAAATACCAAAACCACCTTAAAAACAGACAATTTCGCAAGTTAAGAGACTTTACTCGCACAGAATTAACAAACAAATCTGAATGTTGTAGGCTGATAATCAACAGGATGAAAGGCACACACACATTGTGTTGGGTTGCAGTCATTTATTTTTAGATTTCTAATTAATGAAAAAAAATCTTAGCTATTTTTAGTATGTATTATTAATTGTTTTTCCGCCAAAAACTATATAATAACACAAAACAATAATTACAATTTTGAAATTATTTTATAAAAAATTAGGTAGCAATGGTTCTCCACTTATTATTTTGCACGGGCTTTATGGCTCATCAGACAATTGGTTTTCGCTCGGGAAATATTTGAGCCAATTTTATACCGTTTTCATTCCAGACCTCCGTAATCATGGAAAATCAGAACATTCCAAAGACCATAACTACTCTGTTATGGCAAAAGATTTACTACACCTTTTTTATGAAAATTCTATAAAAAAAGCACCTATTATAGGTCATTCTATGGGAGGCAAACTTGCCATGAAATTTGCAAATTTTTATCCGTCAAAAGTAGAAAAACTAATAATTGTAGATATTTCATTTAAAAAATACTCAGACAATGAGTTATTGATAAAAAATAATCACAGCAAAATATTAGATACAATATCTAATTTAGAATTAGATAGTTATAGAAACAGAAAGGAAATTGAAGTTGCCCTATCAGAAAAAATTGGTAGCGAAAAAACAGCAAAATTTATCTTAAAAAATATAAAAAGAACAAAAGAAGGACTATTTTTATGGAAACTTAATATTGAGGCAATTACAAAAAATATTGACTCGTTGTTAGAAGAAATAAATATTTCAAATATTAATGAAAATAAAATTCCAATTTCTTTTATAAAAGGCGAAAAATCAGATTATATCACAAAAAAAGAAGAACAGAGTATCTTAAAAAAAATAAAACAAGCAAAAATATATACCATAAAAAATGCAGGTCATTGGCTACACGCCGAACAACCAACAGAATTTATTAAAATAATACAAAGGGGGAAATACAATGGTAATTCAATAGAAATAAAGTAGAAAAACAATTATACTACCACTATTTTTGGCGTTTTCCATATTAATCAAAAGTAGTTTACACTTTTTTTATTTGTTTGTAAAATAAAAAATACAATAACAGCTTAAATTTCAGCTCATTAGCGTAGGGTTTTAAACCCTACGCTAATGAGAAAAGCAGAAAGTGTATATGAAAAATGCCCTATTTTTCTACTGTTTTTCCATTGAATTACCATCGTTTTCCCCTTTTAATTTCCCTTTTAATTTTTTCATGAAAAAATATCTATACATAACATTTATTATAGCCATTAGTTTTATGGTTTCTTGTCGTCCAACAAAATACTTGGGTGAAAACGAATATGTTTTGCTCAAAATAAAAGTAGAAACTGAAAATAAAGAAATTGATAAAAATGCTTTAAAAAAATATAATAAACAGAAAAAACTTAGAAAAATACTTAATTCTTATGCTTTATATTCAAGAATATATAATATTCCTAACCCGAAAAAAGATTCAATAAGAGAAGAACGAAGACAAAATAAAATAGATACAATAAATAAAAAAAGAGGCAAGAAGTATGATAAAAAAACAGGTGAATTACTGGATAAGAAAAACTATTACAATTCTAAGCTAAAAAAAAGTAGAAGGATGGGAATAGAAGATACTTTAAAATATTACAACAACTACCAGTCTTATTCTCTGAAACATAAGGAACGAAAAGATGCAAGAACAACCAAACTTAATGAGACAAAAAAAGAACGAATTTTTACTTGGCATGGTTGGTTACAAGAAATTGGAGAAAAACCTCCAGTTTACGATCCCGCACTTTCTCAAAAATCTGCCGAGCAAATGGAACTATATCTTAGGAACAAAGGATATTATGAGGCAGAAGTTAGGGATACTATTAAAATACGAAGAAAAAAAGTTATTATTACTTATCTAATAGACACCAAAGAACCTATAATTATTTATGACGTAGAATATAATATAAAAGACAAGGAAATAGAACGACTTATTAATAAAAAAGGAGACGAATTAAAAATAAGTGAAGGAAGCCTTTTAGATGTAGATATGTTGCAGAAGAAAAGGAATAATATTGCCGATTATTTGAAAAATGAAGGATATTACTATTTTTCAAAGGACTACATAAGATACAGCATAGATACAATTGGACGAGGAAAAAAAGCAAAATTAATTGTAAATTTAAAACAATTCACTAATAATCAGGGTAAAACAACAGACCACAATAAATATAAAATTAAAGATATATACATTTTTAGCGACTACAATCCAAATGAGGCGTTACAATATCCTCGCAAATATTTTATAGACACAGATACAATACAACCATTAAAAGGAAAAAAACATTATTTTATTAAGAAGAAACACATGATAATTAAGCCCAAGGCTATTGCTAATGAGCTATATATATATCACGACAGCACTTATAATTTTTCAAATGTAAAAAATACATACAATCACCTTTCTAAATTTAGAATATACAAGCTAACCAACATTCAATTTGAAGAAATAGATACTATCAACAATTTATTAGACTGTAATATACAACTCTCACCAACTAATAATCAAGGAGTAGTTTACGAAATTGTAGGCACAAATTCGTCGGGAAATATTGGAGCAGCAACAAACTTAAAATACTCTCATAAAAATATTTTTAGAGGTGGTGAAATTCTTGATCTGAAATTAAAAATTGCTCTTGAAAGCCAGAATCTTTTCACCTATTCATCTGACAGCACAGAAAGTTTTGGTTTTAACACCCAAGAATATGGACTGGAGATGAAAATTACCTTTCCACGGTTACTTACGCCTTTTAAATATGAAAAATTTATCAGAAAAAATAATCCTAAAACAGTGCTAACTACAGCTTTTAGTTATCAAGACCGACCAGAATATAAAAAAATCGCAGGAAATACAAATTTTGATTATTTTTGGAAAAGTAATAAATATACAAATCATATTTTTACGCCAATAAAATTTAGCTCAATTAGAGTTACCGACATGTCGGATAGATTTAGAGAATATATTACAAAATCTTATATAAAAGATAGCTATGAAGACCATTTTATCAATGGTTCTGCTTATAATTTGGTATATTCTAATCAGGAAAAAAACAAAACTGATTATATTTATCTTAAATTTAATACTACCTTTGCAGGAAATTCTTTGATAGGATTAATGTCTATAACGGGACAAGAGAAAATAGACAGTAGCTATGTTATGCCTTATTTAGAGACACTTATAGCACAATTTACCAAAGCTGATATTGATTTTAGATATTATCACGACTTCTCGGAAGGAAGTCAATTTGCTGGACGAATGTTTGCAGGAGCAGGTTTGCCTTATGGAAATATGAAACTGCTACCTTTTGGCGAAAAATATTTTTCGGGAGGAGCTAATGGTATAAGAGCGTGGCAAGTGCGTTCTCTCGGACCAGGCTCGTATGTGAGACCAGCAGATATTAGTTTGCCAAATCAATCGGCAGATATAAAACTAGAAGTCAATTTAGAAATTCGACAAAAATTATTTGGTGTTGTGGAAGGAGCATTATTTATTGACGCAGGAAATATTTGGGCTATAAATAAATATGATAACAGAAAGGGTGCTTTATTTCAATTTGATACTTTTTACGAACAAATAGCAATAGGAACAGGTTTTGGAGTTCGTTTGGATATATCATTCTTTATCATTAGGTTAGATATTGGCATGAAAGTTAGAGACCCTGCTGCCTTAGAAGAATTACATTTTATTCCAGGAAACAGAAAATATTATCCGCAAGATTTTACCTATAATTTTGGAATAGGATACCCTTTTTAATCATTTACGATTTACGATTAGTTTATACTTTTAGGCTAGCAACGTAAAGTTGGACAATCTTTTTTACTCAACTCTTGCCAACGTGCCAGAGGCACTTGGCAACGTGTTGCCTTTATTACCAAAGCTATCCAACCTTACGCAGGTAGCCAAAACTTTTAACGAACTACTTACAATGAAAAAAATAGCAATATTTCCAGGTTCTTTTGACCCATTTACTATTGGACACGAGGCAATTGTTAAGCGAGCAATTCCAATTTTTGACCAAATTATTATTTCTATCGGTCATAATATTACTAAAAAAAGTTTTTTTTCGGAAAAAAAAAGAAAAGAACTTATAGAAAAAATATTTGAACAAGAAAAAATTGTAAGCGTAGAAATTTACGAAGGACTAACAGTCCAGTTTTGTAAAAAACGAAATGCAAAATATATTTTAAGAGGTCTCCGAACTTCGGCAGATTTTGAATACGAAAGACCTATAGCACAAATAAACAAAATTTTAGCACCAGATATAGAAACAGTATATTTACTAACTTCACCAGAACATAGTTCTATAAGTTCAAGTATTGTAAAAGAAATTTTGAAATATCAAGGAGATGTTAGTAAATTTGTCCCCCAAATAATAAAAGAAGAGCTAAACAATGAATAGTTTTTTAATGAATAATGAATAATTGAGTCCGCTCCGATAAGTGTATTTTTGCCAAAATCAAGGCGGATATAAATTTTAGAACCGGAGTTTACTACTGTAAATGAGGATTTTAAAATTTGTATCCAACGCAGAGTTTAGCTAAAAGACGCTTGTCGGAGTGGACTCATAATTGGCTTTCGCCTAATAAGCCCTGAAATGGCAAACATAATAACCCAGTGCATCGCACTAGTAAAACGGGGAAACATAGTTAGAAATTAAATATTTACGAATATCAAAATATGAAAAAAACAGTAGTTTTGGGTGCAAGCCCTAATGAAACTCGCTATTCCTATAAGGCAGTAAACAAACTTAAAGCAAACAAGATAGAAGTAGTGGCGATTGGAATAAGAAATGGAAAAATTGCCGATGTAGAAATAATAAAAGAAACTCCACAATTATCAAATATTCACACAGTTACATTGTATCTCGGAGCAGAACGTCAAAAAGAATACTACGATTATATTCTATCGTTAAAACCAAAACGAATAATATTTAATCCAGGAACAGAAAATACTGAACTTCAGGAATTAGCAAGAAAAAACGGAATTGAAACTACCCAAAATTGCACTTTGGTAATGCTTAGTCTGGGTATTTTTTAGAGTGTTAGAAAGGAAGGATTATCAGGTTGGAGGAAGGAGGGATTTAGGAAGGAGGATATTAGGATGGAGAAAATTAGGAAGGAGGCATATTTTAGTCCTAACCTCCTCCCTCCTCCACCCTAATTTCCTCCTCCCTCCTAATTCAACTTCAAATTTTAAAAATTTATTTATGATAAAACATATTGTATTATTCAACGTAAAGTCTGAGAACAAAGACAAAAATAAAATAAAAATAGTAAAAGAACTAGAAAGCCTTTCTGTGAAAATTAAAGAATTAGTTTTTTTAGAAATAGGGACTAACTTCTCGGAGCGAAAAAGTGCTTACGATATTATTTTACTCTCTCATTTTAAGACAATTACAGACCTAGATTCTTATAAAAATCACCCAGAACATATTAAAGTAGTTCAAAAAATAATGCCATATATAGAAAAATCTGCTGTTTGTGATTATGAAATAAATTAGTTCTAATTCTTTAGTTTTAATTATACAAACTAAATGGTTCATTTTTTGTTGGTCTTCTATCTCAATAGTTCATGCAATTTTGGATTAGAGATTAATTTACTGATTTTAAAACACTTAACAAAAATGAGCACACATACTCAATGTGTTAAAAATTAACCGTTTATGAAAAACGCACGAACCATTGTTATCTGTTGATGAATTTAAAATGTCTAATCAATAAACTACTAAATAAATTATCTTTTATAAGGCGATAGCCAATAAAAAATAACATTAAAAATATATTTGCTTTTTATGCAAAAAAACTTTAAAATATCCCTGTCTATAGTCTTGCTTTTTATCCTTTTAGGGACAAAAACATCTTTTTCTCAAAATAATAAAGATGAGTTGGTTTATATAAATAAACTAATTGACTCATCATTGATTTTTATAGATAAAAATGAAAAGTTGTCATTTCTATACCTCAACAACGCACTTGACTTGGCTTCCGAAAGCAAATATGAAGAGGGGTTGGTTCGTATATATTCAATTTTTTCTGATATTTTTGAAAAAAAGGAAGAGAATAATAAGGTTCAAAAATTTTGTTTAAAAAAATATGATTTGTTAAAGAAATTAATGAATAGTGATAAACAAAATATTAAACTGGCAGAAGATTTTTTATCTACAATAAAAAAACTTGCTATAACTTATGAAAAACAAGATGAGCTAAGCATTGCAATTGATTTATATGCAGAGGGTATTGGTATTGCTAAAAAGACAAAAAAATATACAGAACTCGTTAATTTATACCAACTTATAGGAAGTTGTTATCATCACAGAGACGATTTTGATAATGCTTTAATTTATTATGAAAAAAGTTTAGATATTGCAACAAAAATAAATAATAGTAATTTAATTTGCAGGTTAAATATTTTTAACGGAGCATTACTATACGAAACAAATAATTTGCAAGCAGCTTTTAACTGTTTTTTAACGGCTCTAACGATTGCCCAAGAAGAGCAAAACCAAAAATATGAATCTTTGTGTTATACAAGTATTTCTCGAATTTTTTATGATTTAAGAATGTATGACAAAGCATTAGAATATAATAAAAAAAGCTTTCCTATTAACAAAAATATAGAAAACTCTGTTACAATTGGACGCTCATATTTACAACGAGCAGACATATATTACAACTTGAAAAATTACAATAAAGCATTAGAAAATTACGAAAAAAGTATAATATTTCTTTCTGACGAACAACATCGTAGGTCGCTTGCATTCACATATACGGGCATGGGAAAAACCTATCTGAAGTTGTCGGAAGAAGAGCTTGCCTACGAAAATATTGTAAAAGGGCTGTCTATACGAAAAAATATTCATCGTAAAAGAGACATGGCGGAATCTTATATTGCTCTCGGAGAATATTTTTTATATATAAAAGATACTCAACAGGCTAAAGCATATCTAACCAGAGGTTTGGCAATTGCCAAAGAAATAAATAATTATATATATCAAGAAGAAGCTTCAAGGTATTTAGGTGAGTTATACGCAAAAGAAGAGAACTTTGAAAAGGCATTTAACTATAATACTTTAAATAAGGTTATTAACGATAGCCTTACGGTTAAAAAGAATATAGAGCTAGCTACAAAAGTAGAACTTGATTATTTTTATAAATTAGAAAAAAACAAGGTAAATGAGAAATTAAAAGAAACCAAAAAATTCTATAATTTACTATATACAAGTCTTATAGCCCTAATTATTTTTATAATAATAATCTCATTTATCTTTGCTAATTTACTTAAAAATAGAAAAAGATTAATAATTCAAAAAAAAGAAACAGACAAACAAAGCAAATTATTGGCAGAACAATATGTAAAATATAAAAAATTATCAATAGTAGCAAGCCATACAGATAATGTTATAATTATTACTGATAAGAAAGGAGAAATAGAATGGGTAAATAAAAGTTTTGAGAATATTTATAATAAGAATCTATCTCAGCTACAAAAAAACAGCACAGATAATATCTCAAAAATTAGCACAAATATAGAAATTGAAAAAAGAATTAACTATTGTTCTTTCAATAAAAAAACTATTCAATACGAAGAAAAACATTTATTAAACAATAAAATTAAGTGGAATCAGGTAACCATAACTCCAATAATTGAGAATAGTAAAGTTGTAAAACTAATAGCAATAGAAACAGATATTACAGAACTGAAAAAAGCAGAAGATAAGATAAATACGCAAAGAAGAGAATTAGAAAATCAAACTAATTTGCTTGAAATTTACAACTCCGAATTGAAAGCACAAAGAGTAGCAATTGGCGAAAGCAACGAAGAATTAAGACAGCATCAGGAAGAATTGGAACTTAATGCAGAACAATTGAAAAAAGCAAACAATGAATTAAGAAAGCTATCAGTTATTGCAAGTAAAACAAATAATTCTATCTATTTATTTGATGCAAAAGGATATATTCTTTGGACAAACGAAGCTTTTGAACAAAATACTGGTTATGATTATGATGATTTTAAAGCAACCATAGGAATAAATTTATTGGAAATTAGTTCTAATCCAGACATAGAAACCATCTTCTTGGAATTTATAGAAACCAAGAGACCAGCCATTTACACATCTCGTTTTGAGACAAAACGTGGTAAAATAATCTGGTTACAAACCTCACTTACTCCTATTTTAGAAAGTAACAAAATAACACAAA
Source organism: Bacteroidales bacterium (assembly GCA_029932195.1). Taxonomy (GTDB): domain Bacteria; phylum Bacteroidota; class Bacteroidia; order Bacteroidales; family JAOZQN01; genus JAOZQN01. The sequence goes on from JAOZQN010000271.1 coordinate 8,525, forward strand.
TAATTGCAATAGATACAGATATTACTAA
>JAOZQN010000272.1 GCA_029932195.1 Bacteroidales bacterium
TTTATCATCTGATTTATAAGTTATTATAATTTACCACTTAATTCTGTGGAATGTCGTATAATAGACAAAATAATTCACGGAAAGTTGCAAAATTAATAAATATATTAGAATAATTCATTTTTTTTTTATTAATTTACCACATAAAGTTTCATGTTGCAAGTTACATGTTGCAAGTTCCGCAAGGCGACTATAAATTCTATTTCATAAAATAAATATTTTCTCGCCTTGCGAAACCTGTAACCTGCAACTTGAACCTGTAACATATAACCCCTCAAAAAAGTGCTAAATAAAATACGAAACACAGCAAAACATTCGGCAATTTACAGTCTTGGTAATTTATCCACAAAATTAGTCGGATTAGTATTATTGCCACTTTTTACTTCGCATCTATCTGTTGCAGAGTATGGTATTCTTACTCTTTTTGAGACAACTTCACTTTTACTTTTAACTGTTTTTACGTTCAATATATCAAATGCAATGATACGTTGGTGGGCAGACTCGGAAGACGAAAAAGAAAAAAAATCGTATGTTTTCACTACATTTTCTTTCCTGCTTGGTTTTCTTATTTTATTAAATATTTTGTTACAACCATTTTCCGGAAATTTTGCACTGCTTTTTTACAAAAATTCAGATTTCAGAATTTATTTCCACATATTATTTCTAACTGTTACTTTTGAAGCTCTTAATAGGTTTATTCTTAGCTTAATACGGGTTTTAGAAAAGTCGGTTCTTTTTATTACTATAAGTTTAGTAAAACTAACTGTTAGTCTTTTATTAAATATTTATTTTATCGTAGTTCTAAAACTTGGAGTAGAGGGAATTATTCTCGCACAACTGATCGCCCATATTTCAGGATTTATTTTGCTTGTCCCATTTCTACGAAAATACATTGTTTTTGTTTTCCAAAAAAGTGAACTGCGAAAAATGTTAAACTATTCTATACCATTAATGTTTACTGCTTTATCAGGGATTTTATTTAGTATTGGCGACCGTTATGTAATAAAAATTTTAATGGGAGATGAAGAAGTTGGAATCTATTCGTTGGCAGCTAAAATATCTGGTTTTCTGAACTTTTTTGTTCTACAATCATTTCAAATGGCTTTTTTGCCAATGGCTTACAAAATGTATAAAGAAAAAAATGCAAAACGTTTTTTCTCTAAAATACTGACTTATTTAATAATGGTATTAACTTTTGGAGGACTTGGTTTATCGCTTTTTGCACCCGAGTTTGTGAAAATTTTTGCATCAGAGAACTCCGATTACTGGGAGGCCTCTGTATATGTTTCGCTAATTTCTGTTGTAACTATCTTTTTTGGAATAAGATACATGTTTGAATTAAATTTCCATTTATCCCGAAAAACAAAACTATTACCAATATTTGTTAGCACTATTGCCATTTTTAATATCGCTTTAAACTTCCTTCTAGTTCCTATTCTTGGAATTGCAGGTTCAATTGTAAGTTCCATAATATCAGTTGTTTTACTAAATATTATGTTTTATGTTTATGGCAGAAGGTATTATAAAGTAAACTATGAATTAACAAAAGTATTTTTAATAATTTTTATCGGAATTTTCTTATTTTCATTATCATTTCTATTTATGGATATAAATTTTTGGTTAGGTATAGGATTAAAAACAATAATTCTTACAATATTTCCAATAGTAATTTTACTTGGAGGCTTTCTTGAACCAATAGAAAAAGAACGACTGTCGCAAGCATGGCAAAAATGGAAAAGCCCAAAAAAATGGAAGGAAAATATTAAAAAGCTAAAGAAAAAATAAAAAGAGGCTTATGGCATGTCAGTCTTTCTTTGTTTTGGCTACCCACGTAAAATTAGACTATTTTTTTATTCAACACTTTCCAACGTGGCGTAGCCACTTGGAAACGTGTTGCCTTGATAACCAAAGCTGTTCAACCTTACGTGGGTAGCCTTTGTTTTTTTGCACAACAAATTTTTGACACTGGTTCAGTTTAATTATTTTGGTTTTAAGCCGTAATTCTGAGATAGAATAATTCTTCAAAAGAAAATAAAAGAAAGATAAAATTTTTATGCCCTTTTATTTCTTTTATGGTAACAAAAAACGTTGATAGTCATTTATTTTAGAATAGAATTACATATTTATCACTATCAAAACTTTAACCATAAAAGCATTAAAAGAAAGATAAAACTTTTATGCCCTTTTATGGCTACCCACGTAAGGACAGCCTTGACTATCAAGGCAACACGTTTCCAAGTCCTATTTTTATTGCCTTTGGCAATAAAAATAGCACGTTGGAAAGTGTTGAATATTTAAAATTGTCAATCTACTTATGTTATTGTTTTCCTGCTATTACGCAAGCGAGTTTGTAGGTTTTAACGTTTCCGTTTAAGTCAAATATTTCTATTATTACGGCGTAAATTCCTATACGAGCTTTTTGTCCGTTATCATTTAATCCGTCCCATGTCCAAAAGCCAGAAGCAGCGAGTAATTCATTGGTCGTTAGATTTCTAACGAGTCGCCCTTTTACATCGTAAATTAGAATATTGGCAATATTTCCTCCTTCTTCAAATTCGTAAATTATATTTAGAATATCATCGTAGCCATCGTTATCTGGTGAAAATACTTGTGGGTCTAATGTAATTATATCTGTTGGCTCAATATTACTCATATCTTTATATTGTGAGTTTTCAAGTCCTGGAGTTGCGTAACCAACATTTTGTGCTGCCGAATGCCAATTAGAACTGTCAGAAGGCATATTATAATCTATTCGTTCAAGTGAAACGCCGTCATCATTGCTAATCAATCCGTAGTGCATGTCTTCGTTGTAATTAAATTCATCAATAATAGAATCTTTTTCGTTCAAAATAATTACAGTGCCTCCATCATCAGCGTAAGAAGGCATTGAAGACATTTGAATAAAATTTTCGCCTGTATTGTAGAACGTTTGGAGTGTCGTAGTATCGGTTGTTAGCACAAGATAACTATCTGAATTTAAGATGTAATTATGTTCATTTATCAAATAAATGTTTTCAATTTCGTTGGTTTCTGTATTTCGCTTTGCTATTCTCATATTAATCATATTTATAGGGTAAATAGAACGGTTGTAAAGTTCCACAAAATCCTGCCCACCAGAATATGGGTTAAACAACAACTCATTTATTACAATGTCATTAACTTTGGCTATATAATATGTAAATTCAAGCTCGGTAGCAACCACAACATTTTGATTTACATCTTTTATATTTGAAATAGATAATTTATAACTCTGCCCGTCTTCAAACTGATTATCAAACTGTAAGTAAACATCATTTGGATTTTGCCCGTCTTTTACTGCTTGGTTTGGATTTCCTATTTCTTTATCCACTGAATAATTTGTTAGTTCGGAAACTGAGCCAAAAGATACTTCTTCAGAAAATCGGACTTTTAATTGATAATTATTTAATACCCAAACAGTTTCTGTATTAATAAGATAATAAGTGAAATCTACGGTAGCAGTTTCCATTTGGTTATCGCAGTCATCGGAAATATTACTAATTGTTATTGTGTTGGTCTGCTCATCTACAAATTGATTTTCAAAATAAAGGTGAATTGTAGAATAACTTGTATCAGATAAACTAACAGATGTTGGATAGCCAATACTGTTATTTACAGAGTAATTTGATGTGTTAAGTGAAGCATTAAATGAAATGTTTTTGTTAAATTCTACCAGTAAATGATTTGACGAAATAATTTTAAGCTGCATTATTTCTGGAATAATTTCGTTAGGATTTTCGGCAAAAATAGAGTTTACTGCTCCTGGTGTTCCGCCTGCTATATCAGTTGAAGCTGTCCAGTTAGATGCTTGTCCACAAAAATTTAGCGGGTCTATTTTTTCCAACGACCAGCCGCCATCTTCTTTATTTTCATCATTATACCAAAGGTCTGTATAATTTACATAATTAATAAGTTTTCCAAAATTATCTTTCAATAAAAGTTCTTTTCCTGAATTAGAAATATCCGAACTACCGAGAATATTTACATTTTTTCCTTTATCAGAATAATCTTCATCATCTTGACTTATAATCAAATAACTTTTAGGTTGGATATTTATAATTGGAAAATCTCTTTCGCTTTGGTCTTCTGCAATAAATTCCCAATCGGAAAGCCATATTACGTAATCAGTTGTGTTATATAGTTCTACATATTGATATGCTGGTAATCCTACTGGCTCTGGATTTACATCGGTCATTATTTCATTAAAAATAACATCAAACATTTGAGCTTGATGATAAGTAAAATTAAGGTCTTTACCTTCTGACATGTTTCCATTTATATCATTTATTCCATTTACGGTGATAGTATTAGATGTGTTTTCTGTAAAGTTATTTGCAAATTGCAAATGCACAACAGAAGTATCGTTTACATCTCTAAAAGCAATTGTTGGTGTGCCTATTCCATTATTTACGGAATAATTATTTATGTTTTCGGCAGAGTATTTTTCAATAGTTTCGGAGAAATATACTTTAATCTGATTTTCAGATTTTGGTTCTACTTCCTGAGCGTTAATCAATTGATATGTAAAATTTAAAATAGTGTCATTTATAGTATTACTACAATTATCAGAAATATTTGCTATTGCAATGCTATTGTTTCCGAAATTAAAATTATCTACAAATTCTAAATGAACAAGCGACATGTCGTTCTCATCAATTGAAGTAAATAAGGGTGTAGTGGCATCATTTAAAATATAATTTATTCCACTTTCGCCACTAACATTCTCAACTCCTTCGGTAAACTTAATATTAATATGTTTTGACGATATGAAGTCAAAACTCTCAATACGAGGATTTTGATTATCTGGATTGCTACCGTAAACAGAGTTTTGCATTCCGGGAGTTCCACCAATATAATTGAGACTTGCTTGCCAATTATTATCTTGATAACAAACATTTGTAGGGTCAATTCTTTCCAATGCCCAACCTCCATTGTCTTTTTCTTCATCATTATACCAATCAGGTGAATACGTAATATTTTCTATCACATCTCCATTGCTATTTCTTATGATAATAGTTTTTCCTGACGTGGAAGTTATTTGACTTGTGCTTAAAAAAGCAAGCACATTGCCATAGGTAGTAAATAAATTTTCGTCATCATCATCACAAAGAATTAGGTATTCGCCTACGGCAATTGTTGCCTGAGGAAAAGTTTTTGCCGAATTAGTTCCTATTTGTATTGTCCAGTTTGTCAAATCAATATCGTGAGACGAGGGATTGTAGAGTTCAATATATTTTTCGTCGGGTAATGCTATCGGTTGTGGGCTTACATCAATCATTATTTCATTAATAATTAAATCAAATGGCTGCACTTCATAGAATGAAAATGAGTAAGTTGTTGTTTCCATAATATTTCCGTTTAAGTCTTCAATATTGCTAACTGTTAAAATATAATCTTGCTCTACTTGAAATAAAGTTGGAAACGAAAGATGAACTGTTGTTCCATTTTCATCAATACTTGCATTATCTGGATTACCAATTGATTGATTTACAGAATAATTTGTCGTGATTTCGGCGGTTGTTATATCTACTTCTTTAGAAAAATACAAATCCAATTCGGTATTTGAAATAAAACTTGCATTTTCAAGATAAATATTATCCCAAGCAAATTCATAATCAGTAGTTTCTATAATATTACTGTTCATATCTTCCACGTTTTCTACAGTTAAAAGATAATCGGTTGCATTTTGAAATTCTGTTGTGAAAATAAGTTCTACAAGTCGGTTATTTTCAGTGCTTTTGGTTGCAGTTTCGGGATTTCCTACAGCATTGTTTGCAGTATAATTATTTGTATTTTCTGCGGTTGTTTGGTCTATCTCTTCGTTAAAATAAACTTCTAATTTAGTATTTGACACTGCTATAACTGTATCAATAACAGGAAGTTCTGTGTCTTCAATAAACGGTCCGAAATAAATATCATCTAACCAAAGTTTTTGGTCTTGCGTAGAACTATATTTATAAAAAATTCCAAAATAGTTAGCCGTTGTATGTTCTGTGTCTGTGGCGGTTCCAAAAGAAACAAGGTTATCAAAACCTCCGTCTTCATCAATTTTAATTTCCCATTCGCCAGCAGTAGTTCGTGAAATTTCAAAACCTTTTGGAATATTAGAATCAGTATTATTCCAATCAAAAGTTGTGCTAATTATTTGAGAATAAGTGCCGTTATTAGATTTCCAAAGTTTTACAATATCATCAGTAGCATCATAATTAATTCCTATAACATATCCGTTGAATGTTTCTGCAAACATATTTGTTTCGTCTCCATCAGACATTAAAAATACGCTCCAATTGTTGTTTCCCGAAGGTGCAGAGTTTTTGTATTTTATCTGAAAACGCCAAACTTTTGTTTCGGTATTAATATCCACCCCTGTCAATGGGTGTGCAATAATATCTATGTCGCTATCGGGGTTATCGTAGATGTGTTTTAATGAATAAATACCGTTAATTGGCTCCTCTTCAGAGGCGAGCCAACGAGAGTTGTCATTTGATTGCCAGCCAACTAAATCTGCATCTTCAAAATCATCATTTAAGTGAAAAACAGTTTCGGCACATTCTATTGCAGCTGTTGTAATTGTGCTAAGTCCAGTAGCTTGAATTGTAAAATTGCCAATTTGATCGTATTTTAAATCAGTCCAAGTATAGGTTCCTGAAACGAGGTTTTGAGTAAGTCCATCTATGGAAGTCAAATTTCCTCCACCACTTGCAAGTGAGAGTATTGCTTCCGAAATATTATCAGTATCAATATTATTATTAGCATCGCTTCCAGAAATACTCAACGAAAAACTACCATTCAAAAGAATCATTGCTGGATACGAAATAAAATTTAATTTAGTTGCCTCAATATCAACGGCTATATTATTATCTCCACTCTCGATATTTCCCGAACCAAAAGAAGAACCGTTAAAATCGCAGGTAATATTTGTGTAATCCAATTTTATTTCAATATTTTCATTATCATTAATATTTGACAAATCGGTGTTTAACCAAACATAAAGCTGATAAGTTTCATTTTCCCCATCATTAATATTAATAAAGTCATCAGAAGCAAATGTTATATTTGAGGAGTTTACAACTCCCTCAAAACCAGTGGATAAATCTGTTCCGAAAAGTTTTGCACCAGCTATTGCGTTTGTCCAGTCAGAAATATTATTATTGTCTCCTTGCGTAAAAACAATATTATCTATAATTGTGGCTTGCAAATCGCCCGAAGCTAAATCTGAAAAATTAACATCAAAAACTTGTAAGCCGTCTGCTGAATTAATTATAGATGAGATTGTTGCAGGCTCACTATCTAATCCTGCTGTAACTGATGAAGTAGCATCAGCAGTAGAAATAGGAATTATTTGCAAATTATCAAACATTAAAACCCGTGATTCCGAAGTAGAAACAATATCGGTGGCTATGCCAAAATAAGTAGATGTTGTGTGAGTATTATCGTTTACAGTTGTTCCGTATTGAGTTGTTGGAATTACATCAAAACCATCATCAATAAAAATATCCCAGTCTCCTGTAGCCGAACGAGTAATTTTTATAGTTCGCCCAAGAGGTGTAGCACCATCAACAGTTGCAGGAAAATCAGTGTCAATTAATACTTCTGATTCATCTCCTGTTTGTTTGTAAAGAATAAATTGATCTTCCATCGATCCATCAAAACGCAAAAAATATCCATTAAAAGTCATTGATGCACCGTCGGCAAGATTTGCAGGGGTGTTGTCGTCGGATATTAATATGATTTTATAGTCATTAGTGCTTGATACTGACCAGTTTCTTCCATCGGCAACAGAGAAAATCCATTCGCCATAAGCAATATCACTTGCTGTGGTTATTATGGCATCGCTTGTATTTATTGTGCTTCGCAAAACAAAGGCATCGTTTCCTGCGTCTGAATTTATTGCACCATCACCAGAAGTTGGCGGGTCAATAATTTCGTAACTTGCTACATCTCCACTCCATGTAGGATTTGATGTTATATCTCCGTCTTCAAAATCGTCGCTTACTTGTGCCATCACAAATAAAGGAAACATGATTAAAACTAAAATTAATATCTTTTTCATTTATCTATTAGATTAGTGGGTTTGGTTTATTATTTTTTACAAATTTAATTTATTTTTTATTTTTATCAAAAAAAACAGTCCTAATAGTCGATTGTTGTATAAAAAGCTATTTTAGGAAAGGACAATCGGAGGTAAACAAAACCAGAACGAAAGCAAAAAAAAGTTTAGTTGGAGGTAAAATAAATCAATACGAAAGCAAAAAAAGTGCAATTGGAGGCAGAATTTGTATCTATACTCAAGTGAATTAGGTTTTCGGATTTTAAGTATTATTAAAACGCCGACAGGTCTTGCAGACGCTGTCGGGTTTATCCGAAAACCCAATTCATTTAAGTATAAAAGTAAAAATTGAATTTGGAATTGTCCAATAAAAAAAGTAAATTTGTAATCTGCTGGCTAATACATACTAAACTTAAGAACAATAAAGGGCACTCCTATAAACCCAAAACTCTGCGTTATACAAAATTATTAAAATAC
>JAOZQN010000273.1 GCA_029932195.1 Bacteroidales bacterium
GGTTAAGTCAGCGGGTGACTTAAAGTCACCCGCTGACTGTTTCGGCTAATCTCCAATCATAAATTTATAACCAATTTTTTTCACTCTTGTCTGGCTATAAGTAGTATGAAAAAAAATTTTTATTGTAATTGACAGACTAAAGCAATAGACTAATTATCAATCTATAACACCACAATAATTAACGTACCATAAAACTTTAAAAAAACTTATTAAATTTAAAAACATGAAAAAAACACAACAAACAAAAAGGAAAAGAAGCAGATTTTTTTTATTTGCAACGATGTTTATAATATTTAGTATTATAAATATAAACACAATTAATGCACAAGATTTTTACAATTTTGAAGGGGCAACAGATTTAACAGATTATTTTAACGGCAGTTCAGGATCCACATTTTCAAATACGACTATTGGGGGACTTGATAATTTGGGATCAGTATCAATTCCTTCTACAGGAACAGGCACATGGACATCTAAAATAGGTTATCCACTCGAGGTAGGAACTACATACACAATTACAGCATATTTCTACAACGGAGGAAACTCTGGTTGGGGAGGCTTAGGTTTTGGAATATTAAATCAAAACGAAATAGGAGCAAATAGCTGTGGAATACCAGATATTAGTCTTGGTATGGGATTCCATGGAGGTGGAGGATCATTTGTTAATAACAACACAGAGTCATCTGTAAATTGGGACGATGTAACAGATTTAGTTATTGGAGAATGGTATTATATGATTTATTCAATCAAGTATATTGGGACTAATACTTTTGAAACTAATTTTAAGGTGTATTTTTCTGATAATTCAGGAAATCTTGGAACGTTAAAAACAACACACAACCAAATTGATATTATTAATTCTAACGTAGGAGGAGCATCAGATATTTACCCACTTTTTTCAAATAGTGGAAACAGAATGTATAATATGGACGATTTTTATGTCTGGGTTGCATCTACTTCTTTCACACCGCCATCAGGCACAGGAACATTAGAAGATCCGTATCAAATAGCAACCTTAGATAATCTTGCTTGGCTTTCTGAAAGTAATGAGTCTTGGACTAGTTATTTTATCCAAACAGCAAATATAGATGCCTCTGAAACAATGGACTGGAATGGAGGAGAGGGCTTTTCTCCTATTGGTAGTGGAGCTGTCAGGTTTACAGGTTTTTACAATGGAGATGGTTACACTATTAACGGAATATACATAAACAGACCTGCCACAAACATGCAAGGAATATTTGGTAGTTGCAGTGGAAGTAGCTTAATAGAAAACCTTGGAGCTACGAATGTAAACATTACAGGTTCAGATTGGGTAGGAGGAATAGCAGCACATTTAGATATTACTTCCGTAGAAAATTGTTATTCAAGCGGAACTATAGTAGGTTCGCAAGGTGTAGGAGGAATAGTTGGATTAAAAGACGGAGGAAATATTATAAATTGTATTAATTATAGTAATATTGGAGATGGAACAGGAAGCACAATGGGTGGAATAGCTGGTTTCAACCGTTATTCAGGAAATGTTACTAACTGCTACAACGAAGGTTTTATTAATGGAAACACAAATGTAGGAGGACTACTTGGAATACACGACGGCTCTGCGATAGTAACCAATTCTTATAGTATTGGAATGGTAGCAGGAAGTTCAAACACGGGAGGACTTACAGCTTCGGGAAGTGGAACAGCAATTGCATCTTTTTGGAATATGGAAGTGTCTGGACAAGGAAGTAGTGTGGCTGGCACAGGAAAAACAACAGCAGAAATGCAGACAAAATCTACTTATACCAGTGCTGGTTGGGATTTTGTTGGAGAAACGACCAACGGAACAGATGATGTTTGGAATATGCAATCAGACGTAAATAATGGCTATCCGTTCTTAGAAAATATTACAAAAATTCCTGGACAAAACTCACTACACTTCGATGGAATTGATGATTATGTCCTTGCTCCAACATCAGTATCATTAGCAATGACAACACAGCTAACTATTGAGGTTTGGGTAAAACCAGAGTTAGCAGACGGACACCAAGAAATCGTATATGTATCCGGTGGCGGAGGAGGTGCCGAAATAGAAATAAACGGAGGTAATATTGGAGCAAACGTAAGTATAGGAGGTAGTTGGTATCACCCAGCAGGCGGTTCATATATTGCAGGAAATTGGTATCATGTTGTTCTTGTGGTAAATAACTCAGTAGCACAAATTTTTGTTAATGGAGAATTAAAAGGTAGTGATGCAGGTTCAGGAGAATTAGGTATCTCAAACGGTTCAATTGGTATAGGAATGCATGGTTCACTTGATTATTATTTTACTGGTAAAATGGACGAAGTCAGAATTTGGAACACAGCCCGAACAGAATGCGAAATAAACTCCACAATGCACTCCGAACTTGTTGGAGATGAAGGCGGACTTGTAGCATATTACAATTTTAATCAAGGAACAGCTGGTGATGATAATACAGGAATTGAAACTTTACCTGATTTAACAACAAATGCAAACGATGGAACTCTTACAGGTTTTGCTCTTTCTGGGACAACTTCAAACTGGGTAAGCACTACGAGTAATATTTCTGGAATAGGACAAAAACTTACTGTATGTGAACATTATCCAATACAAGGCGAAAACGAAGTTGCAGATAATATGTCTATTGAAGTATATTTTAACAATGACCTTTTTCCTGAAACAGTAAATGAAACCAATTTTAAAGTAATTGGCTCAACTTCTGGAAACATTCAAGGTGATTATACGGGTGAAGGATCTATGGTTGTATTTGCTCCAGACTTACCATATTATTCCAACGAAACAATAGAAGTAACACTAACAACAGATATTATTGACATTGATGGAAAATCTTTAAACCAAAATTACCGATTTTCTTTTACCATAGATACTCTATACGATTTTGGAGATTTGCCTTCGGTATATATGAATACTTTATTAATAGACGAAGGGGCAAGGCACACAATTGGAGATATTTATCTCGGCGAAAATATTAGCCCTGAAGCAGATGGACAACAAGAAGCTTTGGCTAATCTAGACAGCTACGATGACGGGATAATAGTTCCACAAGTAAGCTGGAAAGATGGAGTAGATGGAGGAATAATTGAAGTAACAGTAACTGGAGGAGATGGTTTCCTAAGTGCATGGATAGACTGGGATGAGGATAATGGTTTCGGAGAAGGAGGCGACAAAATTTTAGATGTTTTTCCAGTAGAAGAAGGAACACAAATGGTTAAATTTAATATTCCTACTGAAACAGTTAATCCAGGCGAAGGTTATCTGAAATTTGCAAGATTTAGATTAGACAATGATGACACTCCTTCGGAAACAATAGGTGAACGAACTAATGGTGAAGTAGAAGATTATCAACTTGTTTTTTCTAGTGCAAGTATTTTTATAATATCCTCTAAATATCCAGCAAACGGCTCTTCAGATATTCCTACTGATGCCGAAATTGAAATTGTTTTTGATTTATATGTAGATCCAACAACTGTAAACGAAAGCACATTCTTTTTAGAAAATGCAAGTGGTGAAATTATTGAAGGGACTTATAATATAAATGAAACTACTATAACATTTGTTCCAGACAATCCACTGCCTTCTTTAGAAAACATGAAAGTTACCATAACTACAGATTTATTATCTTTAAGTGGTCTCAGTTTAGATGCAGAAGAAATATTTGAATTTGTTGTAGAAGAAATAAGTAATCCACCAGTTATAACTTCTAACCCAGACAATAGCACTATTTGTGCAGGAGAAAATACATTTTTCTTTGCAGAAGCAAACGACAACGGAGAGATAACTTATCAATGGCAAGAAAATAATGGTTCTGGTTTTATTAATATCATTGAAAATGAGACCTATACAGGAACAACTACAAACACACTTACGATAAATAAAGCATCACATTTACTAAATACTTATCAATATAAATGTTTAATATCTAATGAAATAGGAACAACACCATCAAATGCTGCAACATTATCAGTAGATGGGCAACTTGCCGAAGCAGGCGATAATCTCGCATTTTATTTTGATACCTATCCCGTTCCAACAGTAAACGACCTTATTCTTTCAGCAGAAGCACCAATTGGAGGAATTATTGGAATATGGACAACTACTTCAATTGGCGAAATTTTAACACCTGAAACATACAATACAACAGTTAATGGCTTAGAGTCAGGAGTATCCATTTTTACTTGGACGGTTACAGACGGAGCTGAATGTGTAAATTCTGATGAATTATTAATAATAATAGGTTCGTCTTTTGTGCCAAACAGCAATAGCCCTATTGTAGATTGGGATAACCCAGATAACTGGACACCACCAGCAATTCCAGGAGCAAACGATTCTGTTTCTGTTTACGGAGCAACAGTTAATATTGATGGAGTAGAAGCTATTTGTAATCAATTATATGTGGGAGTAAATTCTACCTTAAATGTTTCAGGTTCGGCAAAAGGGATTAGTGGAGTTATCCGAACTAGTAGTATTGAAATAGAACAAGACATAGAAAAATATCCAAATGCAGGCAAAGGAACAGCCAAAGTAATTATTGGTAGCGGAGGCTCGATAGAAATAGAGCAAGACATTGAAAAAAACAGAAGTAATAGAGGACTTGTAGTTGGTTCTGGTGGCTCAATAGAAATAGAACAAGATATTGAAAAATCAGGAGAGCCAGCAAGTTTAATAATTAGAGGTTTAGATTTAATTGTTGAAGGCACAGACCTAACAAAAGCACCTGCATCTGTTCGTATAGGTTCGGGAGGTTCAATAGAAATAGAGCAAGATATTGAAAAAAGAGCGATAGGAAATGTATATATCGGCAGCAACGGAAGTATTGAAATAGAACAAGATATAGAAAAAGGCACAAAAGGAGCAGCTAATCTCATTGTTCGTGGCGGAGGCTCGATAGAAATTGAGCAAGACATAGAAAAGAAAGGCACAAGAGGAGCAGCAAATTTAATTATCCGAAATGGTGGAAGCATTGAAATAGAGCAAGATATTGAAAAAGGTGCAACAGCTGGTAGTTTAAGAATTGGAAACGGTGGAACACTTACCGTTGAAGGAAATTATACTGCCAAAGATAGATCTTTTGCAAATGTTAGAGTTGGTTCTGGTGGTTCTATTGAAATAGAGCAAGACATTGAAAAAGGCTCAAAAGGCGTTGCTAATCTTGTAGTTAGAGGTGGATCAATAGAAATAGAACAAGACATTGAAAAAGGAAATTCAGGACAATTATTTGTCGGCACAGGAGGTTCAATAGAAATTGAGCAAGACATTGAAAAAGGAACATTCGGGCAAGTATATACACCAAAAGTAGTTATAGATAATGGAAATATTGTTATTGGAAATACTGCCAAAGGAGGCAAAGCAGGATCAGCATCATTACACACAGGAAGTATTGAAATTGAGCAAGATATAGAAAAAGACAGAAATCTATTCGTAAATCTTCATATTATGGCAAACGGTGACTTATCTTACGATCCAAGTTTTGGATTACTACACAATGAATTTATTTATTTAGACTCACTTGCTGCGATTACTGTGGACGAAGGAGGCGAAATAATTTTTGATTATCCAAATCATAAGAAATATACAATTAACAATACCGCTTCTTTAGTTGGAGATGAAACTGCACTTTCGGGTAAGGCTCAATACATTAATCATTTTAATGAAAATGAACTTAAACTTTTTGCTGTTCCAGTGCAAAACGAAACCAATGAAGTATTTGAGAATGAACCTATTTTGAATTGGACAGAAAATATAGCCCAATGGGGAGCAGTTATTCCCGAAAATACTATTTCTCCAATTAATGGTAATAAAACTATCTCTTCCGAAAGTAATAATATTAGTTTTGAAGGAAATTTAGTAGTTGGAATACAGACGGTTCCTTTAACTTTTAACGATTTAGAATTTGCTCAAAGTGGCTGGAATTTTATTGGAAATCCTTATCCTTCGTATGTTGATTTTGAACTTATTACACTTACAGATATTGCACCAGTAAAATATACATTTAATTCTTCAACTGGCAGTTTTGAAATTTATATAAAAGGAGGAGAATCGTTAAATAATGGAAGCCAATATATTAAAGATGGCGAAGGATTTTTTGTGAAAGCAAGCCAAGAAACAAGTTTAAATTTTGATAACTCACAAAGAATACATTTTTTTAACCAAACAATAAGAGAAACAAGAGACGGTGAAATTCTAACACTAAAAGTTACAGATGGTTTAAAATCTGATTTTATTAAAGTAATTTTTGATGAAACAGCAACTGAAAACTACGATACCGAATTAGATGCACCATCAATAACTGTTAGTAATCAAGGAGTGCCATCATTATGTATTCTTTCTCCAAACAGCAAAGAATTAGCAATCAACTCTATGCCAGCTCCAACAGATATTAAGGTTTATAATATGACTTTCAAAGCCTTAGAAACAGGAGAATACACAATTTCGGTAGAAAACCTAACTATTGGAACAGAAATGTTGGTTCATTTAAAAGACCATGACGAAAATATTGTAACCAATTTACATACAACAGCTAATTATACTTTTACGGCAAACGAAGGAGTAGATACAGAGCGTTTTACTCTTCATTTTAATGATATATTTGTAGAAAATAATGATGTAACACAAAATGCCATCAAAATTTATTCAAATAAAAATACTATTTATATTAAAATTTCGGATATAGAAGGAGATAGCAAAATAAATATTATAGATATGAAAGGAATAAATTTATCGCAAAAAACAGTAAATGGAAGTGGTTTATACGAAATAGAAATGAACAAAGCAACTGGTTATTACATCGTAAATGTAACAACAAACAAAGGAACAGTTAGCCAAAAAGTTTTTATAATGAAATAAACACGTAGAGACGTGCCATGTGGCACGTCTCTTTTTTTGTTTTTCACAAATATCAATTCAAGGGGACTGTTCAATTTTATCTAATTGATAATAAGCTATTTAATCAAAGTTAATAACAAAAAAGAGAATGTTATAAACTGCTAGTATTTAACAAGTTAAAGGGGGGGGGTAAAAGTTCTTGAGTCTCATTAATAATTTTTAGACTATTTCTTCTCTTTAAAATCAACAACTTGGGTCTTCGTGTGGCTACTAATACCATATCTTTTTATCTCAAAAAAAGTCAAATTTTTATCTGGTTTAACATTAATTTCTTTATATAAGGGTGATAATTTGTCTTCTCTTGACGGATTATACTCTGCACTCTCACTGAATAAGGAAAAATGATCAATTTTTATTTTATCTTTTAATATTATATCTAAAATATAATCTGTTTGTTCAACAAGCAAATCAATATTTTCTGTGATTTTTTCGGCTTTTTGTGTTATTTCATTTTCATTATTTTTAAATATTTTTAAATTTTTAACTTCTTCAAGCATAATAAAAAACGAACTTAAATATTTAGTATATAATCTTTCTATTATTTTTTTTTGAAGTTGATATAATAAATCCTCTATATCTACATAATTTGCAATTTCAACTTCTTTTACTTCTTCTTTGAAATCACCATTACGTTTAATTACTAATATAATATCTTTCCAAAGTTTTAATTCTTCCTTATCTTTTTCTTTTTCGAATTTTCCCCAAATTGCAGATAATATTTTAGTTGTATCATCTTTTGGTAATATTTTTTTACTTGTTTTAAGTAAATTATTAATTTTTTCTTCTTGTTTTTCTAAAATATCAAGATAAATAAAATGTGGAATTGAAAATTGTTTTAAAATGTGTTTTTCTATCTTCTCTTTCTCTTCTTTGATTTTAGTATTTTCTTTTTCTATCTTCTCTTTCTCTTCTTTGATTTTAGTATTTTCTTTTTCTATCTTCTCTTTGATTTTAGTATTTTCTTTTTCTAGCTTCTCTTTCTCTTCTTTTATTTTAGAATTTTCTTTTTCTATCTTCTCTTTCTCCTCTTTCATTTTAGAATTTTCTTTTTTTATTTCTTCTTTTTTGTTTGTTTGTTCTTTTAATTTATTTATCAAATTTTTATACACTTTACTTGATTCTATTTCTTTCTTTTTTTTCATTAAATTAAATAAAATAAAGCTAAGTATTAATAAGGCACTAAAAAGGATTAACAGAAACAAGTAATTATTAGAATTATCTGTTTTATTGATAGATACAATTGAAATATTATTTTTTTTATAGATTAACAAACTATCATTTAATAATTCTACGGTTGTGTCTTTTGTATAAGCGACATTATTTATTTGAAGCGAATCTGGTTTTGTTTGGTAAGAAATCGTATCATTAGAAACACTTTGAATAGAGATAAATTTTTGAAGATTATTAAACAGATTATAATTTGATATGAGCATATTTGTTGTAAGATAAAAGACAACAGGTAAGTCTTCAATAATTAGACAAATTTTATTTCCTATTGAGTTTATAGGAATTAATTTTGTTTCGTTATTCTTTATTTTATAAATTTGTGAGTTAGAAATCTGAAGTTTCGGAGTTTGTAAATTCTTTATTTAAAGCTCATTATTAATGTGAA
>JAOZQN010000274.1 GCA_029932195.1 Bacteroidales bacterium
TTTAATAATTTTCCTAATTTTTAGAGAAAATAAAAATCATCATGTAGAGTAATCTTTTCCAACTTCTCCATCATAAGTTTCTGCAATATCGTATTCGGGAATCTCTTCCATTAAATGTGCAGTAATTAGCTCTTGACCCAACTCTGATATTTTTTCAAAATCTTCTGTGTTGTTTAAAAATGGTATTCGTGGGAAATCTATTTTTAGAAAATCCATATATTTTTCTCTGTAAGTTGGCGAATGTAGAACGCCGTAAATATATGCTGAAATTTGTTCTGCTTCGTATTTCTTTTTATATTTATTATCAATAAAACTACGGAAATTAGGATTAATATTCTCTACTTTTTCGTATTTGCTTGGCGGTATATAGTTAAGTTTTGCCTTTTCATATTCTGCTTTTTTTATTTCGTAAATTACTTCCTTTTCTTCAAGTAGTGCATTGTATTCTTCTTCGGCAAGTTCTAAGTAATTTTCAAAATTCTTACTTTTATCTTCCAAAAGGTTTTTAAATTCTTTTTTTACAAATAAAAATTCTTTTTCTATTTGGTTTAATCTTATTTTAGCTTTATTAGGATTTGAGTATAAGCCTTTGTCAATAAAATGATACAAGGGGTAAACATATCCTATTTCTTTTGTTTTATTAGAGACCAAAGAAGACTCAATAATTGTCTTAGCAACAAAACAATGTTGCCAAAAAGTTGAAGACAATTGTCTCACAGATATTAATGCAATATTTTCTTTTCTGAAATTATTCATAACCTTGCGTCTGGGCATACACTGAAAACCTCTTGAATTGCCTGTATAATAAGTGTGGCGAATATCAAAAGGACGATAATGAATTTTTTTGAAATTTTCCAGTTTTAATTCGGAGTTTTTCAAATCGTTTTGTGCCATTTGAACCGACCAGTCTCTTACATCATTACCGAGATTATATTTTTGCCGTGCTTCTTCGGTCGGCAAATTTACAAAATCATTAACCGTATTCTTAATTTCATCTTCTGTAAATTGTATTGTTAACTTATCTCTTGCTGTAACAATTCCAATACTGTTTATTCCAAATATTTCGTTTATTGCTGTCCATGTTCTATATTCTTTTTTTAATTCAATATTTTGATAACTAAACAAATAAAATGGCTCACTTGGTTGTAATTCAATCCACTCAATTTTATTAAAATCAGTTTCAAAAAGTTGATTATTTTTTATATCTCGCTTACCCCAAAAATCTGCACGCTTAACAGATTTCTTTAATCCTTTCTTTTTTATCAATATTGAAATACATACACCTTGCTGAATATCAAAAACATTTTCATCTTTTTCTCCTTCTGGTGTTTTTTCTAATTTTCGTGAATTTCCGTGCAGGTCAATAATATAAATTTGGTCAAAACTTTGCATTAAATTATAACGCATGGCACGAAACGTTGGGTTGTCCAAAAAACTATGATTTGTTACAATTGCAACAATTCCTTCGCCTGTTTGTTCTACTTTATATTGTGCAAAACGTATAAATTTAACATAATCATCTTGCAACCATTTAGAATTTGCTTCTTTTATCGGAATGTTATCTATTTTATAATAATCTTTAATCAGTTTTCCAATCCATGTGTCAAATTTTTTATTAACTTTTCGTTGCTTTCCTGATTTGTAAGTTTTTGTAACTTTTTTTATATTAAAACTTACATTAGATGAATTACCAGAATATGGTGGATTACCTGTAATTACAAGAATTTTTTCGTTTCGCTTTACTTTTTGTGCTAATTTTCCTTCTGTCGAAAGTTCAGGAACAAAAAGGCTTTTTTGTGGTTCTTTGTCCTCAAGTGTGTTTGTGAGATAAATATTTAAGCGGTCTTGTATATCAAAACCATTTTCTTTAAGATATTGAGTTAATTTTAGGTGAGATATAGCATAAGGTGCAATCAGAAATTCAAAACCATAAATATTATTTATATGATTTTTAATCAGCTTATTACCTTCTGGTTTGTTAAACGGTTTTCGTTCGTTTAATTGCTCTAATATTTCGAGAAGAAAAGTTCCTGTTCCTGTTGCAAAATCAAGGAAGTTTACTTTTTCGTAATCTGCTATTCCGTTTTTAATTGCAAAAAGTTGTTTGTTTTTTAAAACATCGTCTATTGCACTAATAATAAAACGAACAACTGAATGAGGCGTATAATAAACACCCCTGCTTTTTCGTAGTTTAGGATTGTATTGAGATAAGAAATTTTCGTAAAAATAAATATATGGGTCTTTATATTCTTCACCCGTTTTATTTCTGCGATTAGTAAAACTCAAGCCTTCTTGAATTGCAGGCAAATCAATATTATTAATTATTGATAATAATTCTTCAACAATCCAAAGTGCTTTACCGTAGCGTTCCTTTTTTATATGTTTAAGTAAACCTACAATATTTTTTATAAGTGCAAATGAATCAGGAATTTGTAAATCTATATTTCGCAAAGTTATCTGTTCATTTACCTTTACATTCAATTTTGCAATAAATAATCCATAAGTCAAAGTTTGGGCAAAAGTATCTGTAAAGCCTTCAATAGTAAGGTCTTCATATACAGTATTTACAAATGCTTGATATGTTCCCCAAATTTCGTCTTGCAATTCCTCGTTTTGTTCTTGTTCCAATAAATAATCGTGAAGTATTGCAAACAAATATTTTGCTCGTTCGGCAAGAGCAAAAGCAAGTATTTCTATATCTCTAATGCCTTGTGGTGCTTGTGTTATGAATTTTGTTATAAGGGCAGAAACCTTTTTTTCGTTTTCGGGATTTAGTTTAAACGTTTTATTTTGCAAATCGGTTATTTCGCAAAGTTTTTCTCTAAATGTTTCATTTCCTTTAATCCAAATAAATTCAATATAATTAGTTATAAGTAAGTTATCGTTAAGTTTTTTGTATTTTTCAATTTGGGCAGATAAAATTGTTTCGTCAAGGTTTTGAGTAATTTTTTTGTTTTCAACATATCCAATAATTCCGTCTTGCGTTGAAACCATAAAATCTGGCGAGCCGTTTTTTCCTTGTCGTTTTGGTTCATATAAAATATTAGTTTTTTGAGTTGCAATATCTTTTGCCAAAAAATTTAAAAGACCTTCCAAAACTGCTCTGTGAGAATGCTCTGTTATATCGGTTAGTTTCTGCTCTTGTAGTTTCTTTATGTAATCCGTAAAATTTTGCATAACCTTTTTTTACTTTTTATAATTTTGTTCAAAAGTAAGCTATTTTTTTATTGATGCAAATATTTATTTTAACCCGTTGGAGACAAACACGTTTCCAAGTGGTGAAAAACCACGTTGGAAAGTGTGTGCTACAATACACTTTCTATATCCGCACACTTTCCAACCTGCCTTTTCGGCAGTTGGAAACGTGTTTGTCTGGTAAGTTCTATTCTAATATCATTTGTTCTACCGTTTGTTTGGCGGTGGATAAAACTGTGGTAGCTTCGGTTTGTAGCTTTTTTGCCAAGTCTCGTAATCCGCTGATATGTGTAGCTATCTCTTCTTGCTTACCAAGGGGTGGAACAGGGATTTCTTGATTGAAATAATTATTCATTATCAAATTTCGTATTCCATTTGTTTGACTTTGCATTGCATCTGTTAGTTTTATATTATGAACAGTTTTTAAGAAACAAAATAAATACTCTGGATTTATTTCTTCGGACACACGTATCTTATGAATAAAATTACTGTAACAAATAGTATTATTCTCTAAGATGTTTTTTCGCAAAATAGAAATTCGTCCAACTGGCTGGTCTTTACTTCCTCCCGATTTTTCAATTAATAAATCATTTTCTTGTATATCTATTTTCGCAAGTTTATCATTATGAATTAATCTATATTTTACCCTTGAGTTATCTAATTTCAAATTATATTGATTGTCAAATTCAGTTGCTCTTATTACAAGGCATTTAGTATAATCATCATTTAATTTTTCATTTTCATCTTTTCCCCAATCTCCTGCAAAACTCTGAACAATAAATCTTTTTAATTTTGAAGTCGTAAATTTTGAGTTTGCAATTGCAGTTCTTAACAGATGAGTATTATTATCATATAATTTTGGGTCTAACCTCCCACCGCTAACATTTTTATAATCGGTAATAAAAATTCTATTTTCTAAGCTGTTGTTTTTTTCGGGTAATGTTATGCCTAATTCGCCGAGCAAATAAGAGTCTATACTGTTTAATAATTCTTGGGCTTTTGCTTCTTTCTCTTGTTTTTCTTTTAACGCTCTTTCGTAAATATCTACTATTTTTTGTTGTTTTTTTATGCTAATAATTGGGACGGGAATATTCCAAATATCATTAGTT
Source organism: Bacteroidales bacterium (assembly GCA_029932195.1). Lineage (GTDB taxonomy): Bacteria > Bacteroidota > Bacteroidia > Bacteroidales > JAOZQN01 > JAOZQN01. Next base: position 4,305 of record JAOZQN010000274.1, read on the forward strand.
TGTAACCTTGGTAAAGTATTCCCCGTCATTAGTTGTTTTGTCTGGGAAACAATAATATCAGAACGTAAATATATAGATAGAAACATAGGAGACATTTGAATAGTCTCAAAAACATGAAACTCTGTAGAACATAAACCATTAAATTCAGCTAAATATACTTTATTTAAATACGGTCTGAGTTTTGAAAATAAAATTTGTCCTTTTTTAAAAATAACTGCACTACTAATACTTATTTTATCTAATTTAGGAATATATTGCCCTGTATTACTTTCTATATTCTCAAGTCCAACAAATATATCATTTTCATTTATTTTATTTGTAATACTTTTTTTTGAAATAATAACATTTTTTAATTTTTTTGTTTCTATACATTTAAGTTTCTTTAAAGCATTTATTCTATCCTTATGATAAGGGTGTGGGTCAAACCGTCCTTGAATTTCGCCCCGTAGCACAATAAAAATTTTATTTTTATCCGTGTCGGGGCTTAATGTAAAAGGGTGGTAAGGGTTTTCTTGTATGTGTGCAATAAATAGTTGTAGCTCTTCCGATATTTTGTCAAGTTCGTTGTTGTGTGTAGGTTTTCCTGTGGCATCGTATCCTACATCTTGGGCTATTGCCATAAAAATAGGATAGTTTTGTAGTTTCTTTTGTTTTTTTGTTTGGTATTTGTCTTCAAGCTGTTCTTTTAGTGCCTCTGTTTTTTGTCTATACTCGGCTGTTATTTTGCTTTTCCATTCTTTATATTCTGCTGTCTTTTTTATTTTAGAAAGGTTGGTTTTTTCTGTTTCGGTTTTAAAACCAATTAATTTATTAATAATATCTTTTTTGCTCTTGTCCCAGTCTTTAATTGTTTGGTAATAGTTTGTATCTTCTTTTAAGTCGTCTTTTATTTCTTGTTTTTTGTTCGTAATGTTTTGGGTAGTTACGTTGTCCCACTTTTGCAAAAACATAATAGAACTTTTTACTCCCGCTCCTGTGTGCGAAAACGCCGTTTGCGGAAGCGATACTATTGCTACTATACGATACCATTCTTCTATTCTGTTTCTTAAATATTGCAGACTGCTGTTTGTAAGTATTCCGTCGGGGACAACTATTGACAAAAATCCGTTTGGTTTAAGAAAATTGTGGCATTGTTCAATAAAAAGAACTTCGGTGCTTTGGTTTGTTCTGTTTTTAACGGCACTTTTGGAGGTGTCTAACCAGCTAACATCTTTGTTTCCTAAGTTATAAAGTCTTAAATATGCTTTTTCTGTTTGTTTAACACTGCTACCAAAAGGCGGATTTGTAATAATATAATCAAAACTATTGTATTTAAACTCTTCGTTTTTTGTTTTTTTAATAATCTCTTCACTTCTCATTAGTCCGTCTGCGGCAATAACGTTTGTATGCCCGTCGTCGTGAATAATCATATTCATTTTTGCCGTTCGTGCAATTTGTTCGTTAATTTCTATACCAAATAAATTGTTTTCTGCAAAACTGTGCCAATGGTTATGAAATTTAACGGCTTCTTTTTCGGGGTGGTGATATTCTTTTGCCTGTGTTCTTATTTTGTCTAGGGCATATAATAAAAAGCCACCACTACCACAAGATGTGTCCAACACCCTATCGTCGTGATTCATGGGTAAAGTATTAACAATAAATTTAACAATGCTACGAGGTGTAAAGAACTGACCAAAATCGCCTCTAAAATACGCTCCCATAAAAGTTTCAAAGGCTTTACCTTTGCTGTCTAAGTCGGTTTCGGAAATATTTATTCCTTCGAGGTAGTTTACTACTGTTTTTATTTTATGATGGTTAAGTCTTATATCGTCCTTAAAAACTTCGGGGTCTCTAATTTTACCTTCGGCATAAAGTTTTTTAACTCTACTTTCTAATTCTAACGAGTCGTTTAATTTTATTTTTTCACGTTCGTCTTCCGATGCGTTCTCGGGTATAGCTGCATTGTATATCTGGAATAGATATGGTTCACCTATTTTTCTGCTTTTTAGCTCGTCCCATATTTTACAAAAAATAAGTTTGTCTAATTCGTCGAAAGCCGACGAGGGATTAAGTTCTCCACCTGCCCACAGTGCGTTGTGAGCTTGTTTAAATCGTCTGGTTAGGTCATCTTCTGTAACTGTTTCTATATCAAAGTAAGTGTTTTTAATTTCGTCCTCTTTGCTTTTTGGGTCGTCTATAATTTCGTCGTCTTTTTTTCGTCCTCCTTTCACGTATTTGTAAGGCAGTATTTTATCGTCTCCATATTTAGGAATATCAGCAATAGGATTTTTAATATTATTATCCTTATTAATAGTAAAAGCCTCTTTTCTTATTCCCGTAGTAACGAGCAGATATTTAGATGTTCCTGCAATTGCCCACGCATAACTTGCGGCTTGTTCTATTGCTTGTTTAAATTCCTGCTCGGATACGTCTTGTTTTTTACATTCAACAATAATATGAGGTTTGGAGCATTTAGCATCTTTATATACAACCATATCCACCTCTTTTTTACTCGCCCCCATTGTAACGGTTTTGTAAAGTTCTATTTGTTTGGCAGGGTATTTATAGGAAAGCACTAAATTAACAAAAGTTTCTGCTTGCACTTTCTCTTCGGGATTTCCGTAGTTCTTTGTTTTATTCTGGTGAATATAAGTTATTTGTTTATTATGCTCATCAAAGCTAATAAGCCCTTTGCTTATACCTTTTTGTATAATATTCATTTTTATAGTTTTATAATTTTGTTCAAAAGTAATCTATTTTTTTTATTGATGCAAATATTTATTTTTTTATTATTCGCAGTAAAGAGGTTGAATGTAGCGTTTCTACAAAATAAAGTATCTGCGTAAAGCCTGTATGCCAAAATAAAGACCGAAAGAGTTAAGACAAAGACAGAAAAGGGCAATACAAAGACCGAAAAGGTTAAGACAAAGACCGAAAGAGTTAAGACAGAGACCGAAAGAGTTAAGACAAAGACCGAAAAGGTTAAGACAAAGACCTTGAGAGTTAATACAAAGACCGAAAGAGTTAATACAAGGCTCTAATGAGCTAATACAACGCTTTTTTATCTAAAAATAGATGTTTTTTTATCTATAAATAGTTGTACTTTTAAAATAATTATACAAAAATAGTAAGATTTTTATATAAAAAAGAAAAATAATAATATTATTTTTAAAATCATTTATTGCCAGTAGTTTACATGACTTTAATAATCGTAATTTGCTATTAATTAGGTAGTTATAGTTAGTCATGTTTTATTAATTATATTAAAATATTGGTATATTTTGCTAGTGTTTTTATAACTAACTGAAAAATAAATGATTAAAAGTTTGGTAGTAATATTTTTTTATTTACTTTTGCAGTGTTGTTTTTAATTAAGCAATCTGTTCTTTGATTTTATTATATAATAATACAATAGATAAAGCCCTCTGCTTTTTGCCACTCTTATAAGATAATATGTGTAAATAAAGTTTCAGATGGTTTTTGAAATAAAAACAATGAAAAAAAGAGAACTAAATTTTTATTAACTAATTTTTATTTATTTATTAACAAATAGTCAAAAAAAAGAAAGGTTTAACAAAATAGGTGTAAACTAACTAAAAACTTTACCTAAAAACCTTAACACTCTTTAATTGACTAACTAAACCCAATTTTATTATGATTTCGAAAGAAAGAAAAACCAATTTCAACATGAGTTATGCCAATTTATCGGGTATAAGTAAAGGACAGTGCAATACTATTATGAGAGATATTGTCGAGTTTGAACGTTTTGGCATCACCGCCGAAACCGTAGCGGCTTTCAGAAGCCAAGTAGAAGTATTAGACAACACACCAAAAGACGAGGAATTACGTGGTGTTGTAATAACGCTAACTGCCGTTAAAAACGAACAAGCCGAACAGGTAAAAACTCTAATAAGAGAAATAGCCTTGTTTGTAAAGCAAGTTTATAAGCAAAACAGTGGAGTTTACAGTGCGTTAGATATTTACGATCTCTCAAAAAAAACCGATAACGACCTTCATCGTTCGGCAATAAGTGTAGTGAGAACAATGAGAACAATGGCAAATGATTTTGAACCCGAAGTTCAGAACGTAGCTAACGAGCTTGAGACAGTTAACCTAAATTGGCATAAAAGTTATTAACTATGTTTTATTTATTTCAAGTTCAAAAGCTTTAAAAATTTGGCTACCCACGTAAAGTTGGACAAATTTAGTAATCAATGACTTGCCT
>JAOZQN010000275.1 GCA_029932195.1 Bacteroidales bacterium
ATTATACTATTTTTTAATTCAAATAATGAGTTTTAAAATTAGCGAAATCAAAGTTTTGCATTTCTAATTCATCAATAAAAATATTTAGTGCATTCTCCTCATAATAAGGATAAATAGTTGGTGGAATTTTTTTTATTGTAAAATCATCAAAATAAATATTAGTAGTGTCTGGATTCCACAAATATATTTTCATCATATTGTCGGTGTTGTTTGGTGGAATATAAAAATCAAGAATCATCTTGTGCCAGCCAAGAGAATCTGCAACTTCTGCAACTTTTTGTTCGTGCCAAAAACTAGAATTTGAGGCTACAATTTGTCCAATTTGTTCGTTCCCATATCGCCAAATGGAGACTCTATAATGCTCTTCATTTTTTATAGCTATTTCAATATCCATTGCGGAGGCTGCTTGTTCGTTTACTTTTACAGAATAATTTCCCGAAAGTGAAAAGTCAGCAGATTGTTGTTCACCTGCTTTAAATAAAATAGATGAATTTAATGAAGAGGTGAAAAATTTGTTATTATCTGTTCTGGTTTCTGCATCACAATAATATGTTGTAAATTGTTTTTCATTAAAAAAGTTTTTTTGACTACAAGATAAGAAAAAAACAATTATAAGTAGAAATAAGATATATTTTATAGGATATTTTTTCATTTATTTTGAAGTTAAATTCTTTGCGACAAAAGTATTAAATAAGAATAAATAAAACAATTAATATATTTTTTTTTTAATTTATATAATAATATTTACATTTGCACGATTTTAAAAATAAAAAACATAGAATATGAATAAATGGGAATTATTTCAGAAGTTTCTGATAACAGAGAACTCACAAATTAACATACAAGATTTGTTAATAAGTTCTGCAGTATTGATAGTTTTAGCACTAATTTTAGAGTTTACTTACTATAAGTGTGCTTATTCGCTTTCTAACAAAAAATTGTTTGCAAAGAATTTTATTCTTACAGCTTTTACCACAATGGTAATAATTGCGATAGTAAAAACTTCTTTGGCACTTTCTCTTGGTTTGGTAGGAGCATTATCAATTGTGAGATTTAGAGCAGCCATTAAAGAACCGGAAGAGCTTGCATATCTGTTTTTTACAATTGCAATAGGTCTTGGAATGGGAGCAGGTCAGGTGGTTGTAACAGTTATTTCTTCGCTAATATTATTTTCTATTGTTTGGGTTCGCTTTTTTATTACCAAAGGAAAGAATGATTTTCAGAATCTATTTTTGACCATAAATACAAGCCCTAAAAACATTGAATTTGACCAAGTTACAGAATTAGTGAAAAAACATTTTAGCAAAAGTCAGTTAAAAAGATTTGATGAGTCAGAAGACTCCCTTGAAGCTTCTTTTTATATTGACACAAAGAAAATAAATAGTATTCAAGCATTCAAAAAAGATATTGACCTGATTAGCAAATCTGTAAATGTCGCTTTTGTAGATAATAATGTGTAAATGAAAAAACACAATGGGAACACGATTGTGTTTCAACCGTGTTTCTATAGTATTTCAACAGTATTTTTACTTTTTTTCTTAATAAAATGTCTCAATCTTCTAAAATAGAAAACTATAGCACTCTGGATAATTATAGATACGAGCGGAAATTTGCTGTGTCAAACTTATCTTTTCAAGGAATTGATACGATAATAAAAAATCATCAAGCATATTTTAGAGATTTATTTTTTCCAAGATATATAAATAATATCTATTTCGACACTCAAAATCTAACTCATTATAATGATAATGCTGTTGGAAAAGCTCACCGTAGAAAATATAGAATCAGGTGGTATAAAGATCTTTTTGGTGAAGTAAAAATACCTATTCTTGAAATAAAAATAAAAAAAGCATTGCTTGGTACAAAAAAATCTTTTCCACTAATTCCATTTAATATAAATAAGGGTTTTTCTTCCGAAGATATAAAAAAAGTTATAACAAATTCTAATTTGCCAGAATGGGTTGTAGAAGACATGAGAGCATTATATCCCACATTATTAAATAGATATAAGCGAAAATATTATAAAGATTTTTCTAAGAATTTTAGAATAACAGTTGATACAGAAATAGAATATTATAGAATTGCAAACAAAAGTAATTCGTTTATTGATAATATTAAAGAAAGTCAAAATATTGTTGTAGAACTAAAATACGATGATAAACACAATGAAAAAGCTTCACAAATATCCTCAAAATTTCCTTTTCGCATGACAAAAAATTCCAAGTATGTAAATGGAATAGATTGTTTGTGGAAACCTGCACAATAAGTAATGGGCAACTCCTAAAAACTCTCAAAATTCTTAAAGTTTGAGTTTACTCTTGTAAATGAGTATTTTAATGATTTTGTATAATGCAGAGTTTTGGGTTTTTAGGAGTGCCCTATGAGTAAATCACTGTTGATTTGTTTTAATTACTCACGCTTTTTTTCGTATAATTGCATAAAAACACCAAAAGAATTAAATTCTTTCTTTAAAATAAATTTATTTTGCAAATCATCTATTTCTTTGTCCGAAAAGTCATTGAAGATATTAGAAAATAAGATATATTTATTTAGTTCTAAATTTTTATTTACAAATGCAGTTGTATCATCAGATAGGTCTAAATATTTCTGCTCAGAAAGGTTAGGAAAAGCTGAACCAACATTTGTAAAATCAATTTTTTCTTCGTTCAAATATTTCACCATTTTCTTCCTTATTTTATAATAATGTAAATGTGCAAGCGTAGAATCCCAACCTTGTGATATTTTCTTTGGATAAATCCATAAATTTCCACTCAATAATCCCAATATTAAAATGGTGAAAATAATATATTTTAATCTTTCAATTTTTATTTTTTCAAAAATTAAATATGCCGACAACAATGAAATTATCAGATAAATGGGCAATAAATAGCGATGCCCTGTTAATGAATTATAGATTAAGAAAGTAACAGAAAGACTGAATACTGTAAAAAATAAGATTAATAATATAGACGTAAATTTTTTATCTTTAAATAAATTCTTTTTTGGTAAAATTAAGAAAATAATAATAATAGGTAAAATAACGAAAATACGTCCAAAATCAACAAGTCGCCATGCTAGAATTATTAAATTTCGAATAAAGCCCTCAAAATCAACAAATTCAAAACTTTTTTGCCAAGGCGAATCACTATGATATCCAAACCAACCTTTCATTTTATAGTGAAAAAAGTTAAAGCTAATAAAAATAAATAAGGCAGGTAGATATATCAAACTTCTTTTTGTTAAGTTAATAAAAGTAGTTTTTATATCTTTAAATTTAATGTTTAATACAATGTCAATCAGAAGAATAGCAATAGAGACCATCATTCCACGCATACTTATTAAAAAAAGAAAAATTACAGATATAGATAATAATAATTTTTTATTGCTAAAAATAGAATTTAATCCAAGAAGGAATAGAAATGATAATATAATATCAGGTGAAACTAAGGTTGCCTGTGCAAGTAAAGTTGCGTCGGCGAGTATGAGTGTTAAGGCTAGATAAGAATATTTTGGCTGAATAAACCTTTTTACTAAAATATTTGTTTGCCAAACAATACCAAAAAGAAATGGTAGCATAGCAAAATGACTAACAATAAGGTTTTTACCTAATATTAACCAGCTTAATGCCAAGTAAATACCAAAACTTGGAATGTGTCCACTATCAATGTGGTCTGGAAGTAGAATACTGCTAAAATTATTCTCATAAAAAAATAGTGCATGAGATGAGCCAAGTTGAATTGTATCCCAAAAAAATATGTTTTTAGAAACAAGAACTGTTAATAAAATAAAGAAAAGAAAAATTGGCGATAATAAAAGTATCTCCTTTAAAAAGCTTTTATTTTTACCTTTTTCAGAAATTAAGATTTTTTGCATTTTTATTTTTTAGATATTTTTGAAAATATATGGCTAAGATAACAATTTTCATCAATTTTATTCCAACTAAAATTTAATTGATTTAAAATTTGCATTGTAAAATCATTATTATGTTTTGTAAAATGCCTATTTTCAGGCAAATCTATTTTATTCTTATCAACAAGTAAACTATTCAAGAGATTTGTTTTTCTGTTATTTTTATGTAAATCTAATAATTTGTTCATAAACTCTTTTTGCGAAACAATTTTTATTTGAGTATTTTTTTTGTTGTGAATTTTTATAAGTTCTTGTAGTTTAATTTTTTCATGATTAAAAACATGATATATTTTTTTATTAGATAGATTTAATTCAAAAAGTGAAATTATAGCTTTTGCAGACAAATCTACGGCAGTCATTTCTATTTCTAAGTCTAACATGTTTTCTGGAATATATTTTATTTCCAAAACAGCTCTTAATTTATTATAACTTGCATTATTTTCAATGTTTTTTTGGAAAAATCCATCTTCAAATCTGTGAGTTAAATTTCCCACTCTAAAAATAGTTGCATCAAGTCCACTATTCATTGATTTTAAGACCGTTTGCTCTGCCAAAAACTTAGACTTTATATATTGATTTTCATTTATATTTTGTTCAAAATAACTATCATTTTCAGTAAATATTTTTGGATAATGGAGAGTATGCCCAGAAACAGACATTGTGGAAATATAAAACAAGTGTTTTTTATGTTTTTTACAAAAACTTGCTATTTTTTTCGTGAAATTTATATTTATATTTTCAAAATCTGCCTGTTTTCCAAAATGTAAAACTATTGCAGCAGAGTGAATTACAGCCTCAAATTTATTAGCATAATCATTTAGCTCATTTATTTGTAGATTATTATTTGCCTCAATAACACAAAAATTAGATGTAATAGTTTCTCCAAAATAATAATAATAAAGTTCTTCAACTCTCGTTTTTGCCGATTTATTTTCTTTCTTGCGAACAAGACAATAAACGAAATAATTATTTTCAATAAGTTCTCTAAGTAAATGAATACCAAGAAATCCTGTTGCTCCTGTAAGTAGAATGTTTTTGTAATTATGTTTATCTAAACTAATTTTTGTGTCATTTTTCCACGATTTAAAATTGATGAAATTTTTATTGTCAGGTGCTTTTAAATTATTTGGCTGTTCTTTATTTTCAATTATATTTTTTGCCAAACTTTGAATAGTTGGGTGTTTATAAAATTGTTGTGGTTCTATTTTAATGTTTTGATTTTCAAGCTCTACAACCATTTGCATTATTAATAATGAGTCTGTTCCTGCATCAAAAATATTTTTGTTTATACTTATTTTTTCTAAATTCAAAATTTTTGAAATAGTTTTTGCTAAGACAATTTCTAATTCACTTTCTGGAGCTATATATTTCTCATTTATAGTTTTTTGTGAAACTAACTTATTTAATGAATTGCGGTCTATTTTTCCATTTTTATTTAATGGTAAGTTCTCAATCCTATAAAATTTTATAGGAATCATATAATAAGGTAAGTTTTTAGCTATCAGAAATTTTAAATTTTCTAAATCTAAATTTTTATTATCAGAGATGATAAATGCAACTAATTTTTTGTTATTTTTATTAAAAGAATAAGGAATTACTACTGCATTTTTTACAAAATTTTGTTGCTTCAAAATATATTCAATTTCACTAAGTTCTACCCTGAATCCTCTTATTTTTAACTGCTTATCCTTACGTCCCAAAAAATCAATATTTCCATCTGGTAGCCATTTTGCAATATCACCAGTTTTATAAATAATTTCATCTTTTTTAAATGGGTTCTTAATAAATTTACTTTTACTCCCCTCATTATCATTTATATAACCATTTGAAATTCCTTTTACTCCAACATAAATCTCGCCCTCAAAGCCCACAGGCAAAAGTTGTTTGTTGTTATTTAAAATACAAATTAGATTATTCGCAAGCGGAAAACCTATTGGAGTGATTTTAGTATCATAATTATCTGATTTATTGGCTTTAAAACTTGTATTTTCAATTGTTGTTTCTGTAAGTCCGTAGCTATTATAAATTTCTATTTTGGAATGAAAACGATTAACTTGTTTGTAAAAATCATTTGAAAAAACAATATCTGCACCAAAAACAATTTTATTTAAGTTGTTAATATTTAGCTTGTTATCCCAAATGTAATCCAATAGTGGATTTAGAATACCAGGTGTTGATTCTAAAAAGTTTATATTATGTTTTTTTATTAGATTATAAATATCTATAATATTTTTTCGTTCTTTTTCCGAACTCAATATAATTGTTCCACCGTTTGGCAAAGTTTTACACAAATCTCCCATAAATACATCAAATGAAAAACTTGCCAATTGTAATAATTTTAGGTCAAGTTTTTCAAGTTCGTAAGTTTTTTTATAAGCATAAATAATATTTGAATAAGATAAATGATTAATATTTATTGCTTTAGGTTCATAAGTTGTTCCTGAAGTAAAATAAATTGTAGCAATATTTTTTTGTGTAATTTTTGGTAATTTGTGAAGTTTCTTATCAATATTGAGTAATAAATTATCTATGTCTAAAAATTTAATCTCAAGTAAATAATTGTATTTTTTTATAAAATCGGAGCTTGTTATTAATATATTAGAGTTTGCTATTTTGAGTATTTTTCTTATTCTTGCGAGAGGAATTTCTGTGTCTATTTGTAGTAAAATATATCCAGATTTTAAAACAGCAATGGTGGATATTATATTCTTTTCAGTTCGTTCTAAAATGACTGATACACAATTTTTTGTGCTATTTATTTTTAATAATTTTCTAGCTACTATATCAGATTTTCTGTGTAATTCTTGGTAAGATAATTCTCTGTTTTCGGAGATTACTGCAATTTTATTTGGTGATTTAATTGCCTGCTCTTCAAACAAATCAACAATTGTTTTGCTAATATCAATTTTTTCTTCTGGTTTATTAAATTTTTGTAAAATTTGTAGTTTTTCTTTTTCAGAAATAATTTCAATATTTTTTATTTGGTTTTGAGGCTGTTTTATTGCATTTTTCAGAATATTTTTTGTTGTTTTATAAATTGAATATATTTCTTTTTCTTTAAACACACTTAGCTTATAATCAACCTCTAATAGCAGTTTTCCTTTACCTGCACGGTCGCTTATATGGACAGATAAAGCACTAATTTCTTCACCTTCAAAAAAATGCCAAACATCTATTTTTTTGTCATTAACAAAAGTATTTTCAAACGAAAAAAAGACTTGAAAAAAATCCTCTTTTATATTTTTATCTCTCCTTAATTCTCTATAAAGTAAATTGTTAGGAAGTCTGCTATGTTTAAGGAATTTATAATATTCTCTTTTTATTGAATAAAGATATTCTAAAAAAGATAAATTATTATCAGTTGTGATTTCAAAAGGAAGAGTGTTTACAAATAATCCAAAAGTGTTTTTTTCTGAATAATTTGCTCGGTTACGAACTGGTGTAAAAACAGATATTTGTTTTTTATTCTTTATCTTTTCTATAAAGATTGAAAAACCTGAAAGTATTAAAATATAGGGAGATATACTATTTTTTTTGCAGAATAAGTTTAACAAATTTGTTTCTTTATGGCTTAATTCAAAACTTAATCTTTTTGCAAAATTATTATTATTTTGAGGATATTTATTCTTGAAAAGATTAAAATTATTTGTAGTTATTTTATTATCCCAGTATTTTTTATCTGATATAAATCTATCTGATTTTAAATATTTTTGCTCAGCTTCTAGAAACTTAATGTAAGAGTTTGAATTGTTCTGTTCAATAATCTTATGTTTTTTTAATCTTAAATAATTATCATATACTTCTTTTTGAAATATAAAATATGACCACGAATCGGAAATAATATGGTGTGTTTTTAAATAAATTCCAGTTCTATTTTGCGAGAGTTTAATAAGTTTAATATCAAATAGAGAATTAGAAAAAACGCCTATTTTTTTTCTTGAAAATGTTTCAAAATCTAATTTTAATTCAGTTTCGGAAAAATTACTATTGTTTCTTTTTTCAAAATTGATAAAATTATGCTTGCTAAAATATTGAAAATAATTTTCATTTTCTTTTATAATTTTAATATTAAAAGCATTATTTTTGCTTATAAAAATATTTATAGCCTTTGTAAATATCTGTAAATCTAAATTTTCATTAATAATTAAAAATACAGATATGTTATTAATCAACAAATCTGTATTTAGCAATTCTGTGTGTAGAATACCTTTTTGTAAAGAATTTAAGTTATATTTTTTTATGTTATTCTTCATCTAATGATTATTTCTTACGGAGATTCCTAAAAATCCAAATCTCTGCGTTACTCAAAATATTTAAAATTGAGTTTTTAGGAGTCCCCTTATGTTTTTATCATTGAAAAAGTCAAAAATAATAATAATTTTTGAAAAAATATACTTACTTTGCGAAATTGAATAATATAAATAGATTTTTTTATAGTAAGACAAAAGGTTTTTAGCAATATTGAAATTACAACTCGCTTATTAATAGAAGATTATTTTGTGTTTTATAACTTTAAACTTATTTTTTCTGGCACTACAGGATTTAGAGTGAGAAGAATCTGTATTTCGCTCACTGTCAGGCTTT
>JAOZQN010000276.1 GCA_029932195.1 Bacteroidales bacterium
AAACATTATATACGTAATAATCAATTAATTATAAACTCCGAAACTTCAGTAATATAAAATTCTAATCCTTTTCCAATAAAATCATCTATATACAACCACAAAAACTGCATTACCAACACAAAAACTGCGATAAAAAGTGTAGCAACAAATGGTCCTCAAAAGATTTTAGCATTAATTTATGTAATTGCTTCATTCTAAGTTTTTAAATTTTGAAGTTTTTTATCAAATAGTTAAATAAAATAAGTAAAATGTAAATAATAATACTAAATTATTACTTTAGCAACATTTCTTGGATAATTGGTTTTAAGCCTGCAAAGAAAAACTCTACTGCTATAACCATAACAATCAAGCCCATAAGTCGCATTAAAACTTTATTTCCTGTTTCTCCAAGCACTTTTATTATTTTTGTAGAACTTGCGAGAATTACATAAATTAATATAAAAATAACAGTAATTATTCCTATAAGTATTGCCTTTTTCAGAATAGTATCAGAGTCCTCCATCAAAACTATTGAGTTTGTGATTGCTCCTGGTCCAGTAATCATTGGTATTGCAAGTGGTGTTACAGAAATGTCGTTCACATAACTCTTTACTTCTTCGGGAGTTACCTTCGTTTTACCGAGTCTTGCTTGGAGCATATCAAAACCTACAAGGAAAAATATTATCCCACCAACAATCCTAAAACTGTGAACAGATATTCCGAAAAAGTTAAACAAAATTTGCCCAGAAAAAGTAAATGCCAATAAAATAATAAAAGCTATAAAAACTGATTTTCTGGCTGTTCTACGTCGCTCTTGGGCTGATAAATCACTGGTCATTGTCATGAAAATTGGCATAATGCCAAGCGGATTTAAAATAGTAAAGAGTGAAGTAAAATAAAGTGTAATAATTGTGATATATTCTTGCATTTTTTTGAGTTATCGTGTTGTAAGTTTTTGAGTTATCGTGTTTTTGAGTTTTTGAGTTATCGTGTTGTTAGTTTTGAGTTCTCGTGTTTTGAGTTGTAAGTTTTTGAGTTATAAGTTTTTGAGTTGTTGTATTTTGAGTTGTTAGTTTTTGAGTTATTCGTTGCATAGCGAAACTCACAACACGATAACTTGACAACACGATAACTAAATTAACATGATAACTTGATAACACGATAACTAAATTAACTTAAAAATTCGATTATGTTTATGTTATCTGCATAATCCCAAAGTTCTGGTTTTTGGGCTTGCGAATACTTAACAGTCTCTAAATTAGGCAATTCTGTTTGAGAGACAATACATTGCAAATTATCTTCTTGTGCCTTCAAATATTTTGATAATTGATTTATATCTTTATAATATTCGTAATAAATAACTGATATTGGCGAACTTAAAGCTGTATTTTCTTTAATCATAAAAAATCCATTATCCAGAAATTTATCTATATTCATTAAATAAATTGCACGATTATAGTCATAATTATTTGCATAACTATGATGATTTATCAGCTCATTATTTTTATATAATGCTTCAAAAAATAGGTCAAGTTTAAATCCTTCTGGGACAAATATTTTGGAAACATTACGACAGCCCAAACCAAAATACATAAAAATATCATCAGATAAAAGTTCAATATCTGCTTTGGTTTCTTTTTCTGTAATAATTGCCACTGAACTCCGATTTTTGCGAATTATATTCGGATATTTCCCAAAATAATAGTTAAAATATCTTGCTGTATTGTTACTTCCTGTGGCGATTACTGCCTCAAAATTTTCTAACCTTCCCTCTGTTATTTTAATGAATTTTTCAAATTGAGGCTCAATTTCTAAAAGTAAATTAATAACAGCCTTAAGCAAATTATTATCTTTAGACGACATTTTCCCTACAAAGATATTTCCACTAATCAGCACGCACATAAAATCGTGAAATCCAACGAGTGGGATATTTCCTGCAAGTATTACTCCTATTTTTCTAGGTTTAATATTTTCTAATTTAACTTTATAGTCCTTAAGCCAAAAATCAATTTTATCTTCCGTTATAGCCTCTGATATTGAGCTAATTACATATTTAATCTTTTCAGCAGTAAACCACGAATTATTAAAATGCTCACTTTCTATTAGAGCCTTAAATTTTGCAAAATGCTTCTCAAATTTAGGATTATTTCCTTCATATTTTTCGTTTTCCAGACTTTTAAAAAAATCAGAAAGTTCTAAAAAAGCATTAATTCTTGTTTGTAATTTCATGTTATTAAGTTTTGAAATTTTGAAATTAAGAAGTTTTGAAATTCATTCTGTTTTGAGTAATTCAAAACTTCATAAATTTAAAATTTCACAAATTTAGAACGTTTTTAAGTTTTTCCACAATTTGTTAAATTCTTCAAGATATGTTTTTGCAAGATATTTGCTATCGCTGACAAGCACATTTTCTTGATTATATTTTTCGGCACTTCTTGTCCAGTTGTAGCTTCCTGTAAGGCTTATTTTTTTATCAATTACCGCAAATTTGTGGTGCATGTGGGAGTCGGTGTAGTCAACTTTTATGTCATAACCTTTTTTACTTAGGTAGATTATATCCGAACCTCGGTCAAGCAATTTATCATTATCTGTGATGATTTTTACAGTAACACCTCTAAATTTTGCTGCTTCAATTGCTTTCACAATTCTGTTGTCGGTAATTGTGAACACACAAATATCTAAACTATCTTTTGCATTATTAATAGTGTCAGTAATTGCATTTAAACAATCCATTCCGGGACTAAAATATAATTTCTCCATGTTTTTTATTAGTTTATTGGTTTATTTACTCGTTTATTAATTTGCTGGTTTACTTATTTATTTTTAAAATTATCAAATAAACTAATAAACCAATAATTATTTTTCTTGTTTCTTTGCTGTTTTTTCTATTATCCATATTGATACTATTCCTATAATTATGAGTGCAATAGAAATAAAAAATACTGAATCCAAACTTGGAAAATATTGTTGAAACGAATAAACTTTTACGTCTTCGGCAATAAGTAATTTTCCAAAATTATTGGTTTGTAATAAAATTTCATTTTTATCAAAAGAATTTTTCCAGGGCCATATAATTCCGAGTGAGCCAAGAATAAATCCTGTTAGCAATGCAATTGTCTGATTTTTAAACTTTTTATAAATCCACGAAAGCAGATGTGAAAAAGCAAGCAAACCAATTACAAGTCCAATACCTACAGGAATAATTATCATAAGGGCATCAAACATTTGCGAAAAATCGCCACTAATTGCTGGACTGATTGAAGCAATTAACTCATTTACAGAACTTAAAAGCAGTTCGTAATTTCCCATCAAAATAAGAACAAACGAGCCAGAAAGTCCAGGTAAAATCATACTGGAAATTCCTACTATTCCACACAAAATTAGGTATATAAATGAATCATTTTCGCTTGCTGGTTTTAAAACAGTTATTGAAATGGCAATTGCCGCTCCAATAATAAATGACAAAATTACAGGAATTTTCCATTTTTCAATAGTTTTTCCAACAAAATAAACCGAAGCGAGTATTAAGCCAAAAAAGTATGACCAAATAAAAATAGGATAATTAATGAACAGATATTCAAGACCTTTCGCCAAACTAATAACACTAATTCCTGCACCCAAAAATACAGCCATAAGAAAAACTAAATCGGTATGTTTGGCAAATTCTTTAAATTTTCCTTTAAAAATCAGCTTAATTGCTTTTAAATCAAAAGATTTAACACTGTTTATTAGGCGTTCAAAAATTCCTGTTATCAGTGCAATTGTTCCCCCAGAAACTCCAGGAATAACATTTGCCGCTCCCATGCCAAAGCCTTTTATAAAGTTTAATATGTGTTGTTTCATTTATTCAAGTTATGAAATTGTGAAATTGTGAAGTTTTGAAAAATTTGTTTTAAAAATAGTTATACCTAAGTTTTTATAATAATATAATGTTGATAATCAAATATATAATTGAATCATTATATAATTTAAAAAAGTTAAAACAACGAACTATCAACTATTGTTTTTTCTTTTTTCAGTCTTGTTTCTGCAATTTTAAAATATCCGTTATCTAATTCGTATCCTATAAAATTTCTTTTTAATTTGAGACAAGCCAAACCAGTTGAGCCACTTCCCATAAAAGGGTCTAAAACTGTTTGTTTGTCAAAAGTAATTAATTTCACCAGATGGTGCATTAAATCAACGGGTTTCAATGTTGGATGATAATTAAAATCATCTTTATTTTGTCTCACTTTTGGAACGAGGAAAAATTTATCGTATCCGTCCTTAAATTTATCTGTTCTCAAAATATTTGCTGCAACTCTGCCATTTGGGTGCGGATTATGTCCAACTTTTGTTTCTCCATTTTCGTATGGGATTCTTGTTTCCTCAAGATTTAATGCCCCTGCTCCATTTATTATAATATTTTGTGCTATATTTTTTGATGTTATTATAGGTTTTTGTATCATAATAATTGGCTCGTATGCTGGTTTTATTCCTAATCCTGCACCGTCATATTTTTTGCCCAATTCCGAGCTTGGCGATAATTTATATTTTGTTTTTGCAATATAATTATCTGCTCCTCCTTTTTTATATCCTTGAACATATTTATATTCACCTATTTTTTTACTCTCGATATCCAATTCTTTGTCAATTGTAAGTCCTACATTTCTGCTTTTTGGCATTCCGTTTAGATACGACCACATTAGAACATCTTTTATAATAAATCCGCTGTCTTCTAAATCTACCATAAGCCTATGCATCAGGCGAATAGAACTAAAAACAAGTCCAAAAGAACCTTCTTTTAGAACCCTAAAACTATTTTGCCAAATTTCTTTACTTGGCAAATCTTTATCCCAATAATTATTTTGATAAGAAATACCATAAGGCGGGTCTGTTATCAGCGATTCAATAGAATTATTTTCTAATTCTGCGAGCGAATAACAACTTTTATTATAAATATTAAATTTCAACATCTTTGGTTCTTTTTAAGTCTAATAATTTTTCAAAAATATCCATTTAATTTTATTATTGATTATTAACTAATTTTTTCAAATACAATTCCCACTCTATTAGGAATATACAATCTCAAATAATTTGTATCATTAATTTCTTGTGTTTCGTAAATAAGTTTTTCGTTTATTCTTTCGTGTCCAATATATTTTCCCGAATCGGAGTTTAAAACAATTTTATATTTGCCTTTATCTATCTCAAAACCATAGTCTTCATAAGATTTTGAAGGACTAATATTAAAAATAAATAATAAATCGCCTCGCTTGAAAATCAAAACTTGGTCGGCTGTGTGTTGCACAATTGCAAATGGTTTTTCTGTGTCTAAAATATCATATTTTTTCATAACATTAACCATATCATTATCAAATTTTCCGAGATAATGATAAACAAGCATTTTGTTTTCCAACAAATTCCACTGTCGCCTCGCATAATGATACGACCAATTATTTCCAACTCGTGGAAAATCAATCCATTCGGGGTGAGCAAATTCGTTACCCATAAAATTAAGGTAACCATTTCCTGCCGTAGAAATTGTTAGCAATCTAATAATTTTATGCAAAGCCATAGCTCGTTCAACTTTGAGACTTATATTTTCTAAACTCATAAAATCATAAATATCTTTGTCGGCAAGCCTCATTATTATTGTTTTATCGCCAACAAGAGCTTGGTCGTGAGACTCGGCATAGGAAATAACTTTTTCATCGTCTCTTTTATTTGTTAGCTGATGAAAAATTTCGCCTACATTCCAATCTTCATCTTTATACTCTTTTATAAGTTTTATCCAAAAATCAGGAACTCCCATTGCTAAACGATAATCAAAACCGTAACCACCATATTCTAAGCCAGTTGCTATTCCTGGCATTCCACTCATTTCTTCTGCAAGAGTTATTGCATTGTATTTTATTTCATGAATTAACTTATTAGCTAACATCAAGTAAGTTATAGCCTGTTCATCTTGATTTTCGTTAAAATATTGTTCGTAGGAAGTAAAATCGGTTTCCAATCCATGATTTTTGTATAACATGCTTGTAACACCATCAAAACGAAAGCCATCAAAGCCATATTCTTCTATCCAAAATTTACAATTTGAAAGTAAAAAATGTAGAACTTCATTTTTTCCATAATTAAAACAGCGAGAATCCCAAGCTGGGTGTAAGCCTTTTTCTCCTTCGTGAAAGAATTGATAATCAGAGCCATCATATTCACTAATTCCTTCAGCTACATTTCTAACAGCATGAGAATGCACAATATCCATTATTACCTGCAAACCGAGCTTGTGTGCCTCATCTACAAGCCGTTTAAGGTCTTCTGGTGTTCCAAAACGAGAAGAAACTGCATAAAAATTTGCTACATGATAACCAAACGAGCCATAATATGGATGTTCTTGAATTGCCATAAGTTGCAAAACATTATATCCAGATTTTGCAATATGTGGCAAAATATTTTTCCTAAATTCCTTAAAATTAGATACTTTACCTTCTTCTGACGACATTCCTATATGTGCCTCGTAAACTATTGCATTGCCATGTTTTTTGGGAGCTTTATTTTTGAAAATATATTTGCTTTTAGGACTCCAAACTTGTGCATTAAATATCTTAGTATCATCATCTTGAATAACTCTTTTTGCGTAGGCAGGTAGTCGGTCTCCACTTCCTCCATTCCACACAACATGAAGTTTATAAATATCATTATGTGATAAAATTTTATTGCTAATTTGCAAAGAAAAATTACCAAACTCTTCTTTCGTTAACTTGTATTTTTCTATCGGTTTCCAATCCGAAAAATTGCCAATAAGATACACTTCGTTTGCATTTGGCAACCAGTCTTTGTAAAAGTAGCCATTTTCTGTTTTATGAAGTCCATAAAATAAATGTGCATTAGCAAAATCTACAAGAGTTTTTTCTCCTGCAATTTCTTTTTCCTTTTTTTCTGCGTTATCAATTCTATATCTTATTTTATTGCTAAAAGGCTCTAAATAAGGGTCGTTTTGTATTAATTTAATTTCTTTCATTTTGAATATTTGAATTTTAAAATGCGTGCAAAGTTGTAATTATTTTTTAATAAGTCAAAAAATAATGATACTGATTATACTAAAAAAGGTTTATTTGTTTATTAGTTTATTTGCTTATTAAGTTGTGTATTATTTGATTACAAAATACAAAAAGTAAAGATTTTAACCTAATTTAGCATATTATTAAATTAAAACTTTGTATTTTATAAATAAAAAAGATGCAATTAGTTAAAAAAAAACTCTAATTTTTTTTCTAATATTTGTGCTGAATATTTTTTGGCTTCAAAGATAGGTGTTTTTTTATCAAAAATAGAAATAATTTGTGGATTTCCCAATCTTTCTATCTGATTTTTATTTAACTCTGAATATCCACAAATAATAATCAATTTTTTATTATGCTTTTTTGCAAGTTCTGATATTTTATAAACTATTTTTCCATTTAATGTCTGGCTATCTAATTTGCCCTCACCTGTAATAACTAAATCTGAATTTTTCATATACTCCTCAATATTAGAGTATTTCAAAACATAATCGCTACCACTACTCAAACGTCCGTTCAAAAAATAAGATATTCCTGCACCAAGTCCGCCAGCTGCTCCTGCTCCTTTTATTTTGTTCAAATTTATTTTATCTTTTTTTAAAACTAAACTATTAAAATATTGTAAACCAATATCTAATAATTCAATCTCATTATTATTTGCACCTTTTTGTTTTGCATAAATCTGTGCTGCTCCATTTTCGCCATATAAAAAATTATCAACATCAGTAACTCCTCTTATGTTTATATTTTCAAATTCTTTTTTTATATCAGAGTTTTCAATTTTTGCTATTTTCATCAAATTTTTTCCGACAGGAACAATTTTTTGTCCTTTTTTATCAAAAAATTTATAGCCAAGTGCAGTAGCCATACCAATTCCTGCATCATTTGTAGCACTACCACCAAGTCCAATAATTATATTTTTAGCACCATAATCTTTTGCAATCAAAATTTGTTCTCCAAGACCATAAGTTGTTGTATATAATGGATTTTGCTTATACTCGGATAACAATTCTAAGCCTGATGTTTTTGCAAGTTCAATATATGCAGTTTTATTATTATTGTCTAAAAGAAAATATGAGTTAATTATCTCAAAAACAGGACTATTAACTTTAGTATTTACTTTTTCTACTTTTTTAATAGTTTCAATAAAATCTAAAAATCCTTCGCCACCATCAGAAATAGGAATTGATATAATTTCAAAAGAAGTATTTACTTTTTGTAAAATGTTTTTTATTAAAAATGAAATTTGTTTTGCATTATAAGTAAACTTAAATTTATCGGGACAAATTAGAATTTTCATATTGTTTTTTTTATAATTAATTGGTAATTAGAATTATAATATTTCTATTATTTAAAAATTACTGCAAAATAAACTATTAATTATCTGAAGTTTCTGACTTTCTAAATCGGTGATAATAAAATTGTTAGAAATACA